>SKLD01000208.1 GCA_007123395.1 Opitutales bacterium | reverse complement strand
TTCCGATCTTCCTTGTGATAATTCGTGGATTGGGTCAGGGATCCCCACTACGGCAACCTGCCTCGCTCCTTCCGCCTTACGGGGCCCGACACGTATTATCACAAGGACGAGTGGAGCCAGCTCATCGACTCCGAACTCAAACCCTTCAGCGACCACAACCTGATTCTGAAAACGGGCGTTCTTTTCGGCAAACAGAACATTGAAGAACGCATATTGCGGGGAGGCACCGTGACTAACCGCAACGCGGCCATTTTGATCCGCGAAGGCGTGCGCGACGGGAGAATTGATCCGACCCTGGTGGATGTCTTTCCGCAACCGGAACCGGGCGAGCCCCCGTATCCGATCGCCAATTTCCGGGCGGACGCCGACACGCAGTTCGACCCCGCCGATGATCTCCGGCTACTCTACTACTTCTGGGAAAAACGGCCGACCACGGGAAAAAACCTCCAGGTCCGGACCGAGCTTTCCTATGTCGTGGAAACACCCTTTTTCTTCAACAGCGAGGCACGCCACTCCTTCCTTCTGGGCCGCAACGACATCCAGGACACCGTCGACTACGCGAGCGGCACGCCGAGCTTCGCGCGGATTGACTGGAGGCGACCCGATTTGAGCGAGCAGCCCCTGCAGTTCCGGGCGGTCACGGACATGACGCCCTTCCGTTACGGGGGTGAACCCTACCCGGAACCGGGGATGGATTTCAACCGCATCAAAGTGTGGTATACCGGTCATTACCTGAATTACTTCGGAAGCTTTTTCCGCGACCGGCTGAACCTCATCGCGGGGGCTCGGCACGACCGCTACAACGTCTCTTCGGCGGTCTACCGTCGCGTGTCCTGGGCCATTCCGGCGGAGGACTTCGGAATCGGCGTAGACCTGCGCAACCCGGCCTTTGATGCTTTTGGCAACCCCAACCAGCTCCTCGGCTTTGATGAGATGCGGTCGCAGTTTCACCAATTCGATCCTCCCGAGAAGGAGACGAGTTTCTCCTTCGGTGTTAATTACCGCCTCAACGAATTTCTTTCGGCCTACTACCAGCGGGGCGAAGGGGTGTCTCCGAATACGGGCCAGCGGGATGGTCTGTACAACCCCATCCCGGCGGAGAGCACGCGGAGCCAGGAAGTGGGTCTGAAGTTCGAGTTGATGGAGCGGATGATCTCCGGCTCCATCGCCCTCTGGAAAATCGAGCGGGATAACGTAACATGGGATTATCTCTATGCACCTGCCCCGCGGGCTTGGCTCAACGGGCCGGAGTTTCTCATTGAACCAACCATGCGCAACCGCCCGGAGCGGGCTTTCGATCCCGACCATCGGCGCGCCTACTGGGTACACGAACGCTATTTCCTCGATGACGCGGGCAATGCAAGAGCAGACGACTTCGGCAATGCGATTGTCCTGGAGTCCGGCTTTCTGCGGGATGAAGATGGCCGGATTATACGTGGTCCGGACAACCTCCCCATAACGGTCGAGACGCACCCCGGGATACTCGACTATGAAAGGAATGCCTCGACCGGTGAGACTTATGTTCTCGTGAATTACGAACTCCTGGACAGTACCGGCCTGCGCTCCGTGATGGAAGAAGCATTCAACGATCCGTTCCCGTGGCCCGAAAACTTTAACGTCGGGCAGATCCCCGATAAACCGATCAATTGGAACCGGACCGATTTTGACGGTGCGAATAACGCGGGGAACACCATCCACTCCGGAAACTTTGTCACCTTTGCCGATGAATCGAAGGGGGTGGACTTCAATGTCGTTCTCACGCCAAGACAAAGTCTCCAGCTTATCGTCAACTACTCGTATGTGGAGCGAAAGACCACCTCACCCTTCCGCTTCGTCCCGGTTCTGCACCCGACGACCGGTGAGAATCTCGGCACCGAATACGATATTTGGGTGTATTTTCTCGGCCGCGAAAACTTTGACGATCCGACGGATCCAACGACCCTGAACAGTGGTCTCACCGGTGTCAGTCTCTACTTCGCGCCCCAGCACAACGCGTCTTTCTGGAGCAGGTACACCTTCCGTGAAGGCCCCCTCGAGAATCTCGGGGTGGCACTCGGCTTCATCTACACCGGATCCGCGCAGACTTCGGTCCCCCTCGGCGGGCGTTCGCTCGAGATCAATCCATACCCGACGCCGCGCACGCCTGACCGGCTCCGCACGGACCTTGCTTTCATGTACCGCCTTGATACCGACCGCTTTCGCTGGGACTTCCGTCTCAACATCAACAACCTCACCGATCAACGCCATGCCGAGCGCGTCGTGACCTACACCGGTGCGAACGGCGAGGAGATCAAGCGGCGGTCCCAGGTGAGCTACTCGCCCCTCAATATCCGTTTCAGTGTCGGCCTCTCTTTCTGATTTCCCGGAGTTATCCGGTCATACAACAACCACCCGTACTATAGCAATGATAACACAAAATATACCCAAACTCATTATCCCGCTCACAGTTGCCGCTTCACTGGTTGCGGCGGCCCCCTTGTTCTCGGCATGGGAAGTGATCAACACCTTCAATGATCCGGCTGAAATCGAAGATTGGCAAATTCACAACATCCTTCCCGAGGGCAACGGCTTCATCCAAATCGTCGACCGCCCGTACGACTCGAGGGGAGGCGGCGTCTTGGCGGCATCGTCCGGGAACGTGCCCTACAGCCACACAAATATCTGGCGTCCTCTGCCGGCCCCCGTCACCGACCTCACAACCCTCTATATGGAAGTCGCCATCGAGGATGTGATGGGCGATTACGCTTTCGGCGTGAAGCGCGTCGCGCCCGATCAGATTGTCAGGCAGGAGGGGGATACCACCGTGGTCTCGCAATGGGCGAACTTCGCCGCTCTCTCGCGCATGGGTCGCCACGGACAGGATGCCTACGACACCAACGGTTATGCCCCCGCCTTTGGTGAAAGCCTTATCCGCACTTGGTACCAGTATTGGTGGGTCATCGATCATTTCAACCTCAGCTACAGCCTTTACGTGAAGGGGGGCGAGTTCGAGGAGCAGACCTTGGCCTTCCAGGACTACATCTACCGGGTGCAGGAGTTCGATGACCTCCTGACCTTCATGCTCATCATCCATCCCGGCGGCCTCGACGCGCTCAATTCCGCGGAGCCGATCTATTTTGACAACATATTCATCGACTATACGGGTATGAATCTCTCCGATCCAACCGAGGGGATGGTGATTCCGCAGACGTGGGCCGGCTTTCCGCTCGAAAGCGACGGAGTGACTGTTGACACGGGAGACTTCCTCGGCGTGCTTCACGTCGGCAACACCCCTTGGGTCTATAGTTACGATTTGGAAAGCTGGCTGCATCTTCCGGCAGATCATGTCGGTGAGGCGGGGGCATGGATCTTCCTGGCCGGAGAACTGGAGGGATATCCGGCAACGAACGGTGCGGAGTTTCTCGACACAGGAATCCCACTCGGCTGGCTGTATGTCGGCCATGCGCCCGATGTATACAGTTACACGCTGAACAAGTGGATGCATTTGCCGCAGGAGTCTGTCACCGAAACCGGATCCTGGTCTTATGTTTTCCGGTGATCACCGACCCTCTGACCAAGGAGAAGCGTGGATAGGGTGAGCAAACGGAAAGCCGGTTTCCTTATCGGCTCGGGAGCGGATATGTATCGGGATAGTTTCCGCGCGATTTACACGCCGGAGGTAATCGCGCGTATCGGAGCGCTTTACGAACTGGACGCGGAGCCTGTCTGCATTGACGAGCTGCGACGGCACGCTGGAAGAGTCGCCGAATGGGAGGTGGTTTTCGGCAACTGGGGATTTCCCCCGTTGTCGGGCGAAGAGCTGGGCCACTTTTGCGGTTTGCGCCATGTGTTCTATGCCGGAGGTTCGGTGAAGGCATTCGCTCCCCGCCTCCTCGAAGCCGGAATCGGGGTGACGTCGGCCAAAGACATCAACTCCAGGCTGGTGGCCGACTACTGCGATGCTTTGATCTACCTTGCCCTCAAGGGGCATTTTCAGGCCCTGCGCGCTTACGCCGAAGATAGGTTCGCCAAGAAGCATCTCCTCACCGATAAGAATTTCAGCGGTGTGGACCACGGGCCCGTTGCCCTTATAGGATTTGGTGCGATTGGCACTCTCCTGGCCAGGCGTCTTGTCGACCGCGGAATCGAAGTAATGGTTGTGGATCCTTACGCGGAACCCCGGCAATTGCGTGCATGCCGGGTTTCCGCGGTGGACCTCGCCACGGCGATGGGCGAAGCCCGCGTGGTCTCCAACCACCTGCCCGACCTTGACGATCTGGACGGATATTTCGGCGCCAAGCAGTTCAAAGCGATGCCCCCCAATGCCACCTTCATCAACACCGGGCGCGGGAGGCAGGTGGATCATGATGTCCTATTTGAAATCTTCTCCGGCCGACCCGACCTCACGGCAATTCTCGACGTGACCACGCCCATTTCCATCCCCATGGATCACCCGCTCCGAGATCTGCCTAATGTCATCCTCGTCCCTCACATCGCGGGTTGCGTGGGAAGGGACCTCGAAAAACTGGCGGAGCCGCTTATCGATGCCGCCGGGCGCTATGAACGCGATGGTTATCCAACCGTTACCGAATCTACCGCGGACTGGGCCGTGATGGCCTGAGATTCGCCGTAATGAAGAAACACAACAACCAAAGAACCAAAAATGAACATGAAAAGAATATTCAGTTATGCATTCCTCTCCCTATGCCCGTTCGCCCTGTCGGCGAGCGTCTTTACCCAAATCTTCACCGCCGACACAACTTGGGCTGAACTAGAGGCTGAAGGCTGGTCGCTTACGGATGATGCCGTGACGGCTAACAGCCTCTCCTTCTCTGCTGACGGTATGAAGTTGGAGAATCTCGCAGGCGGATTCCATAACCTGCGTTCGCCCAGCTTTACACCTGCCAGTGTGGGCTCAGCAACTCTCACTTTCGCCGCCGCTTATCCGAGGCCGGCAACCCATGGCCGATTTGTGCTTATGGGAGGCGGTTTTGGTGGTCCCGATGAGGTTGTTCGCCTTGAGCTGCAGAATAACAATACGACCCTTCGTGTGAACGATGATAATGCTTTGGTGTTTATGGTCCCCAACTTCAATATTGAACAGGATGGGCAATTCCTCAACATCGATCTGGAATGGGACGGCGAGTTTGTCGACATCTACGTGAATAACGATTTGATCACCACCGTGGGCTATCGGAACGCCGGGTTGTCGCCTGATCGCTTTGAATTTGTCGCCGGATGGTCGGGGGCTGCCAATGTAGCCGTGGCCTCAACGGGAGTCACCGTCATTCCCGAGCCCTCCGCCTACGCCGCCCTTTTCGGGGCTTTCTTCCTCGGGATGGCGTGGCTGCGTCGTCGCTCGAAAAATGGATAGTTGGGTATTGAGTGGGTGTCGGGGAGAGATTGCTTCCTGACACATCTGCGCCCGCCGGATGTATCCGGCGGGCGCTTTTTCAAGCCTTCGTCGTTCCCCGTCTCGTTGCGGACCGTCCGCCGGGAGACAAGGCGCACCGAGGTGTAATAGGCACCCGTTCCGGCGTAAACATGCGGACCGACGCCAACAGCCGCGATCGGATGCGCGATGAACGAGAGCAGTTTACAAACAGTCATTCGGGCATCGGTCATGGGGAGGATGCAGTTCCGCGCCAAAATGCGAAAAATTTCCGCCACATGTCAAGGGAGAAATGGCATTCTCTTCCCTGATTTTTCTTTCTTCTTCTTTATCGCGACTGTTCAGGTGTTGGCGGTTTGCTCCTATTCGCTTGTACGGATATGGTTTCCCGTTTGGGCGGCCCGGAGTTGGTCACTCTATTTCGAGAGTTTCATCCAAGGTCACGGAGCCGCCATCCGGGACGTGGATATTTTTGGTCTTTTCACCATATCGCACGAGGGTCCCGGGTTTGCCGCCGAGGTTGCGGATGGTTGCCGAGACGAGTGAGTTGTCGGCCCATTCGATATCGACTTCGTAACCGCCGCGGGCGCGGAGGCCGGTGACGGAGCCTTTGGTCCATGAGGGTGAGAGTGCGGGGAGGAGATCGATTTCGTTGGCATGGCTTTGGAGGAGCATTTCACACACTCCGGCGACGCCGCCGAAATTGCCGTCGATCTGGAATGGCGGATGAGTGGTGAACAAATTCCGGAGGGTAGATCGGGTGATCAACGCGTCCATGTTTTCGCCGGCTTTCGCGCCGTCGCCCAAGCGTGCCCAGAAGCAGACGATCCACGCGCGGCTCCATTCGGTGTGGCCTCCGCCGTGTGCGAGGCGTCCGAGGATCGACTGGCGTGCGGCCTCGGCGAGGTCCGGTGTTTCGCTGCGGCTCATCTGGCGACCCGGGTGGAGGGCGAAGAGGTGAGAGATGTGGCGGTGGCCCGGTTCGGCTTCCTTGAATTCCTCGCTCCATTCCATGAGTCGCCCGTCCGAGCCGATTTGCGGACCGAGCATTCGGGGCATGGCGTTCTTGACTTCTTCGGCCGTTGGTTCATTGAGGCCGAGGATGCGGGTTGCCTCGAGGTAGTTGGCAAAGCTGTCCCAGACGATCTGCTGCTCCATGGCGGGGCCCATGCAGAGGCTGCATTTCTCGCCGGTCGCCGTGATGAATGTGTTTTCGGGGGATGTGGCCGGGCCGGCGACGAGTTTTCCGGTGACCGGGTGTTGGACGAGCCAGTCGAGGCCGAACTCGGCGGACGCCCGCAGCACCGGGAGGACGCGCAGGAGGTAGTCCTCATCCATCGAGAACGCGTAATGTTCCCATAGGTGCTGAGCGAGCCATGCGCCGGCGGACGGCGAAAGGCCCCAGCTGGGACGCTCGCCCGGCGATGTGAAGCCCCACGGGTTGGTGATCGTGTGGGCAGTCCATCCCCGCGCGCCGTAGTGGATGTGCGCGGTGCGCGCACCCGGACCGGAGAGGAATTCAATGTATCGGGTGAGCGGCTCGACGCATTCCGGGAGGTTGGCCATCTCGGCATGCCAGTAATTCATCTGGATGTTGATGTTGGCATGGTAATCGGCGCTCCATGGCGGCGAGACGGTATCCGCCCAAATTCCCTGGAGGTTGGCTGGCATAGTGCCGGGGCGGGAGGAACTGATAAGGAGGTAGCGGCCAAACTGGAAAAACATCGTGATCAAGCCTGGGTCGGTATCGCCCCCGCGCATTGCGATGATCCTTTTGTCTGTGGGCATGTCGGCGACATCCGGGTTCTCTCCGAGGTCAATCGAAACGCGGCGGAACAGGGAACGGTAGTCCACGATGTGATCTTCGCGCATGGCGTCCGGGCACTTGGCGGCGGCGGCATCGAGGTGTTCGAGCGAGATTGCCATGGGGTCGCCGTCCCGCCAGTCCGGCAGGGACATGCGGTAGTCTGTTGCGGCGGTAACGAGTAATGTGACGTCGGAGGCACCGGAAACGCGGAGCCCCTCACCTTCGCGGGAGATGTTTCCCTGTCCGGTTTTGACGGCAAGGCGGGCGGCGTATTTCATGCCGTGCGGGCCTTCGCCATTCCAGAGTTGGCCATGCATGAGGAGGCGGGAATCGCCGTCGTGCAGGGTTGTGAAGGCTTCGCAGCGGTTCAATGAAACGTGGAAATCAAGTGCTTCGGGTTCGTCTGCGGTGATGCGGATGACGATGGCGTTGTCCGGCGCGCTGGCGAATGTTTCCCTGCGGAAATTCACGCCATTGATCGAATAGGTGACGGTGGAGATGGCGGAGTCCAGCTCGAGCGAGCGGCGGTAGCCGATGACTTCGGCGTCATGCGGATGGCTGAAGACGAGGTTGAGATCGCCGAGTGTTTCGTAACTGCCGAATGCCACCTTCGCGCCGCGTCCGCGGTTCGAGCCGATGCCGCGACAAACCATGTATGTCTCGGCCAGTTGCATTGCCTCGCGGTATTTTCCGTTGAAAAGCATGGTACGGATTTCCGTGAGTTTTCCGAGCGCCTCGGGGTTGTCGGCGTCTTGTGGCGCACCGGACCAGAGCGAGTTCTCGTTGAGTTGAATCCGCTCGCTGATGACATTCCCGTGGATCATGGCTCCGAGGCGGCTGTTGCCGACCGGGGTGGCTTCGTTCCATTCCGAGGCGGGGTTGTCGTGCCAGATGACGAGGTTATTTTTGCCGGGGGCTGTATTGGCTGCTCCGCGTTTCGCTTTTTTCTTTTGTTTCATTCCGAATGAATCCTGATGGATTAGTTGATTTGCAAACTCCCTGATCCGGGCTGCAAGCAAGCCGCGCGCAGCTGTTCAGGGAAAAGGCTGGAAAGTAGGTTCGGAGCGCGATCTGTCAATGTCCTTTGCGTTCCTGTATCCAATAGGCATGGTTGAAGAGGGGAAGCCTGAGGGGTTATGAGGGTTGAGCTGGGCTTTTCTGGAAAGCGACGAAGCGCAGCAGCACGTACTCGCCGTCGATCTCGACCCATGCCTCGACACGGCGAAGGCGGGCAGAAAGCTCTGCAGGTATAGCCGCAGATGCATCTTTGCGGCGGCCTTAGTTCAACATTGGGACACCTATAACACTTCCCACAAGAATCGTTCACCCCATCTTCGAACTCATTCCCGGCAAAAAACGGGCAAGCTCGGCAGAAGAAGAATCCGGGGATCAAGATTAAGAATCGAGATCGGGAATGGGAACGGGGTGAGATCACCTCTTTCTTGTTCTTTCTCTGAAGTCACAATTTTGGCAGGATCCGTGTCAACTCTTCGTGTGGACGGGCGATGACGTGGGCGGCGATGAGCTTGCCGAGCGAGCCGACCGCTTGCGCACCGGCTTCGATTGCGGCTTTTACGGCGGCGACGTTGCCGGAGATGGTGATGGCGACGTAGGCGGCACCGATCTTTTCTTTGCCGACGAGCTGGACGTCGGCCGATTTGAGCATTGCGTCGGTCGCTTCAAGGACGGCGGTGAGTCCCTGGGTTTCGAGTATACCGATGGCTTTGTTTTTCATAAGTGGATTTTTGGTGGGTGGATTCGGATTGTCATCAGGGCGCATTTCCTCGCGTCCGCCGTAGATAGCGTTGATGGTGTTGGGATTGTCGTTGAGGCGGAAGAGCGCGGGATCGGGACGGGCGAGGAGCACCTCGGAGGGCTCCGGTATGCCCAGCTCGATGGCGCGGGCACGACCGGCGTCGAGGGCCGCCCGGAGGGAGTCGGGACGATCGGCTGCGATGCGGATAAGAATGGTCTCAATACCGGTTGGCTCGAACCCGAGGATACGGATGTCGGCGGCTTTGGCCATGCAGTCGGCGACCAGAGAGGTCACGCTAATGAACGCGGTTTCAAGGCCGGCGAAACAGGAATTCATGGGTTAGCGCGGGGTTTGCAGCGAGGCCATGACCCGGCGCACGATTTCCTCGACCTCCGCACGCATCGCATCGGGGCGGGGATGCTTGGAAACACAGGCGTGGGCGGCTTCAGAGAAACCGCATTCGGCGAGGACGCAGGCGATGCGGGAACGAATGCTGGTCATTTGCTCGCGCTCCGAATCGGAGAGCGGGAAGCGGGCCTTTCCGGGATGGAAGCCGCGCAGTTCATAACCGGCGCGAAAGCCTTCGGGGAAGTTGGGGGCATTGACCATGAGGGCGAACAGATCGAGGAGCTTAAACTGCCCGTGTTTCGCACTCTCCCAGTCACCCTTGCGGGCGGCATGGTAAATCTTCATGATCACTTCCGGGACGACTCCGGCACTGGAGAGTGTGCCGCCGTCTCCGCCCATGAAGAGGGCGTCGCAGAGTAATTCCTCCCAGCCGATGAGGACGGAAAAGTCCGGGCGCTGGGATTTGATTTCATGCAAGACCCGCAAGTAGCGGGGCATGTCGCGGGAGGTGTCTTTGGTTCCAACGATGCGGGGACAATCGAGGGCGAGGCGCTTGAGCACGGGAATACTGATCTCGTTAGCAAAGGCGGGAATGTTGTAAATGACAATGTCGATAGGCGACTTGGCGGCAAGTTCGCGGAAATACGCCTCAATGCTCTCCTGCGTTAGCTTGTAGTAGTAAGGACCGGTGATGGAAACCGCACGGCAGCCGAGGTCGGCACAGTGGGCGCACATATCGAGGACCAGATCGACGTTGGGCTCGGCCGCACCGGCAAGGACGGGACGGCCGTCGGCCTCCTCGCTGACGATTTTGACGACTTGCTTGCGCTCTTCGTAACTCAGGCGGATAAACTCGCCCATACTGCCGTTGGGATAAAATCCGGTGACGCCCTTGTCGCCCAGCCAGCGGATGATGCGCCGCAGTTCGTCTTTGTGAATACGCCCCTGTGCATCGTAGGGAACGATGTTGGGAACAAAGATGCCGGATAGGTGTGCGTTCATGTGTGTAAAGCGTAAATGCGGCGGGCGTTGGCGGAAAGGATCATCTGCTGCTCTTCGGGAGTCAGGGGGGCAATGAGTTCGCGAGTGAGTTCGCACCAGCGCGGAAGCCCGCTGCCGAGATTGACGACCGGCCAGTCGCCGCCCCAGACGAGGCGGGTTGGGCCGAATGCCTCCAGCATGGTGTCGATGTAGGGCTGCAAGGCTTTGGCGTTTCGCTGGGAATCTGCCGCATAGGTGGTCAGGCCGGAGAGTTTGCCGCAGAGGTTGGACTCACCGCCGAGGCGGAGGATGGATTGCCGCCACGCTTGAAAGCCCTCACCCGCCGGAGCGTCGTTGGCCGCAACCTCGGGGACACCGCAATGATCGAGGATGAATTGAGTCCCGGGGCAGGCGCGGATGAGGTCGAGCGCGCGGGCGTGCTGATCCTGCCGCATGCACAAATCAAAGGGTAAACCCCGTTGCCCGAGAATGCGGAGATTGGCGCGGAAGTGCGCGGTCGTGGAAAGCGTGTCCGGCTGGGTATGCAGGACGCGGCGAATACCCTTCAGTTTGGGATGGGTAATGGCATCGAGATGCTCCTCAAAACCCGCTTCTGCCTCGGGTCGCGCACCTGCGATCACCCCGAGGATGCGGTTCACCGGGTCCATCGCGAGTTCGCAGAAGAAACGCGCCTCTCCGGCGGATTCAGCGGGAGCCACGTCCACCTCCATAAACAAGCTGCCCTCAATGCCCGCGTCGCACGCGAGTTCCTGATACGTATCCAAGGTAAAAGCGCCCTGAAGTTGTGGCACATCCGCCGCCCAGGCGTAGGTGAAGCGGTCCGGAGAGATGAGGTGCTGGTGGGTGTCAATCATGGGTTTAACGGGGGTTGCTGGCAGATTGGAAATTCAGCTGCTTTTCAGGTGGCTGGTGGGCTGGGTGCAAGCGCGGTCGAGATGCACATAGCCGCCATCGACAAATAACAATTGCCCGGTTGTGTGGGATGAACAGGGCGAGGCGACAAAGACCACCGTATCGGCGATCTCCTGCGCCGTTGTCGTCCGCCGCTCGAAGGGAACGGTTTGGTCGAGCTGCTCACGCGCAGCCTTGGGGTCGGGCGCCTGGGCGAGCCAGCGTTCGTAAAGCGGGGTGATGACTTCGGCGGGGATCACGCAGTTTACACGGATGCCCTGGCGTCCCAGGTCGAGCGCCCATTCACGGGTAAGCGCATTCATCGCCCCCTTGCTCGCAGCGTATCCACTTGTGCCACCCTGTCCCGTCACGGAGCACTTCGAGCCGATGTTTACGATGTTGCCCCGCGAGGCAATCAGGGCGTCCAGGGTGTAGTGAATGAGGGAAAAACACTGGACGATGTTCTTTTCGAGCGAGTCGCGAAAGGCGGCAGGGGTGTTGCGCAGGCTGATTGCATCGTTGCCTCCGGCATTGTTCACCACTATATCGATGCGCCTGTGCTTTTCCAAAACTTCGGCAACAGCGGTGCGGACGCGCGCCTCATCGGTCATTTCGACATGATAACTCTCCACCCGTTGCCCTTCGGCGGCACAGGCTTTGACGAGGCGATTTGCCTCTTCCGGGTTGCGCCCGAAGATGCAGACGACAGCGCCTTCGCGGGCAAAGGTGCGTGTGATGGATTCTCCGATACCTTTGGCACCGCCGGTGACGATTACGATTTTGTTTTCCAGTTGCAGGTTCATTGGTAGGTGGGATGACAGGATGGTCCGATGGGTGAAAAGGATTTGTAGCCGAGGACAAACTCCTGGTGCCCGAGGGCCTCGGAGGCTGTCGGGTGACCCGCCGCCGTCGACTCGATGCTTTGCACGATTTCCGCGCCCACTTCGTCGAGCGTGCCGCG
>SKLD01000451.1 GCA_007123395.1 Opitutales bacterium | reverse complement strand
CTCATTTACGCCTACATCACCTACACGGCCATGCTCATGGCCTACACGTTTATCAACGTGCCCTATTCCTCGCTCATGGGCGTGATGACGCCGTCGGTGAAGGAGCGCTCCGTTCTCTCCTCCTACCGCTTTATTTTTGCTTTCCTGGCCGGGATTGTCGTTTCCGCTTCCTTCATTCCGCTCAAGGATTTTCTCGGTGGTGGAAACGAGCTGTTGGGCGTGCGCATGACGATGGGGATCTTCGCCGTCGGGTCGGTGCTCATGTTCCTCGTTACGTTTGTCAGCACCCGCGAGCGCGTTCAGCCGCCCGCCGCGCAAACCTCCGATCTCAAGGCCGACCTTGGAAATCTCTTCAAGAACGTCCCGTGGCTCATCATCTCCTTTATCACGCTCCTGCAGCTCATCGCGCTTGTCATGCGGGATTCGTCGGTTGTGTTTTATTTCAAATACGTCGTCGGTGAAGAGGGCGCGGCGTCGTTCTTCCTCATGTCGGCGAAGATCGCCATCGTTGTGGGAATTATCCTCAACATCTTCATCATGCGGATGGTGGACAAGAAGACGTTGCTCATCGCCTACTGCTACATCGCGGCAATCGGTTACGGCGGCATCTATTTCGTTGATACTGAAAACACCGCCCTCATCCACTTCCTCAACATCTTCGGCTCGCTCGCCTTCGGCCCGGTGGGCGTCATCCTGTGGTCCATGTACGGCGACTGCGCCGACTACGGGGAATGGAAGTTCGGGCGCCGCTCCACCGCGCTGATTTTCTCCTCGTCGCTCTTCGCCATCAAGCTGGGGCTCACCCTTGGCGGTGCCATCCCCGGATGGATGCTCGGTGCGGCGGGGTTTGTCGCCAACGTGCCGCAGAACGCGGAAACCCTCACGGTCATCACGCGGCTCATGACGATCATGCCCGCCGCGCTTATGGTCGTCCTCGGAACGATGGCCGTCGCTTACGGGCTCAATAACGTCCGCCTCTCCCGGATCGAGAGCGAACTGGCCGAGCGCAAGGCAAAGCCAGTCGATCATCCCGACGGCGTCCATATTGAAACCGTCAGCCAAGTGGGCACAACGCCGCCGCCCGACGCGGAGAACGGAGAAAAATAAGAAGCACCGTCCGCACGAACGCTAATCCTTCCCGCACTCTAATTAATGCAACAAAGACAAGTGATCGAAATAGTGTGGAAGCGGCGTCCCGCCGCTTTGCCCGGACCGTAAAAAGCGGCGAGACGCCGCTTCCACTTTTGTTTGTGTCCCCATTATTCTGATATGTTTAGTAACCCGCGCGCCCACCATGCACTTTCCCTCGAAAGAATGATTACCCCCGAATCAATGCGGTGCTGGAGTAACGGCGCGCGGATGCTTCTCCGCATCGCGCTTCTTCTCTTCGGTGCCGTCCACCTGACCGCCCATGCCACCTTCGACGAGCGGGCCGCATGGGTATTGGAAAACTTGCGAGGGCAGGAGTTGGGGCCGATCTCCGTCGGTCTCGCCGATGTCGCGGTCGCGGTGGCCCGCCTGCAGGCCGATCCCAATGACGCGGAGGCACTCGACTTCATCACACAGGTTCGCCACGGCGGGCACTTTTTCAATCTGCCCATGCTGGCGCATGCGTATCTGCGGTTTGAGGATTCGTTTTCGACAGCGCAGAGGAACGCGGTCCGTGCCAATGTCACCGCTCTCGACAATTGGAATCCCGACTACACGGAGGACCGCATCTGCCTCTGGACCAGCTTGTATTTACTGACGCAATCCTTTCCGTCCGCCAACTGGAACTGGGAGGAAGACGGTGTGATTCTTTCCCTTGGCAGCGAGGAAGCGCGGCAGCGCGCCGGGGATAAGCTGCGCGCGTATGGACGCTCGCTCTTCGAGATGGGGCACAACGAATACCTGTCACCCAACTATGACGGGTGGAAGATTTCGTTCTGGCTCAACCTCTACGATTTCGCGGAGGACGGGGAAATGCGGTCCGTCGCGGCGGCGGCGCTGCTTTACCACACAACGCTTCTGGCGCACGCCTCGTTCGAGGAGGTTCTCATGCCGCCCTACAGCCGTGGAATCGGCAGTCTGCTCAGCCGCAATATCTCCGCCAACGCGCAGTGGACGATGTGGATGCTGTGGGGCGTGGGTAACGTTGGCAGCGCCAATGTGTCGCCGCGAAGCACGCTGTTTTTTCTCGCCCTCACGGACTGGAGACCGGAACCCGTGCTCGCGGCCATCGCCCGCGGGGAGGCCGTTGCCCCCTACACTTTTCTTTCCGAGCAACCCCACTTCTTTTCCCGCGAGCGCGGCTACATGCGGCGCACAACCTATCGTGACACGCGTTTCGCGGTCAGTTCGGGCGTGTATCGATTCTATTTTGAGGACCTTGACCATCCCGGCGCACGCCAGCTCATTGACGACGCCCAGTTCATGATCGTCTGGGAAAGCGCGCGGCCGCACCGTCAGATCATGGCGGGTGACCCTTACTGGCGTTCGACCGGCGGCGGAGGCTGGGGTGACACCAGCTCACCCTTCATGCAGACGGGGCAGCACGAAAACACCGCCATCGTGCTTTTCGATATTCCGGGCGAGGATCCATGGCCCGACCTCGAACAATGGTCGGGTTCGCGCCGGGACATCCCGATCGCCCTCGCGCAAGCCCGGGTTCCCCTTGACGCGGACTACACGATGGGTGTCGACAACTGGCATTTCCTTGAAGACGGCGGTGTCTTCATCGGGATCAACGCCCTGCGCGGCGGCCTCCGCAACCGGCGCGAGATGATGGATATTGGGTACGCTACGCTCAACAGCCGCGGAATCGACGGCGAACGCTGGCAAGCCGGATTTCTCTTTGAGGTGGCGACCGACGATGATTTCGGCTCTCTCGCCGATTTCATGGCCGCGGTGTATGCGAATCCGTTGACCGTCGATTGGGAGGCATGGACGGTGAACTACACCAACACCCGCGGCGACACGATCCTCATGGCCTACAATCCCTCCCTTGAGCCACCCGACCTCGCCATGCCGGAGGTTCGGGTCAACGGCGAAAAGATCGATTATTCCGCATGGCCGGTCATGGAGAGTCCTTTTGTCCTTCTGGAGGATCATCACTTTCGTCTCGAAAATCCGGCGGGTCGCCTCGTCGTGGACTGGTCGGGAGAGTACCCGGACTTTCAATCCCACCCACTCCCGCCCTTCGAGGCGTGGTTAGCCGACGCCGGTATTCCGCTCGGCAGGCGGGCTCCGGGGGATCGGCATGGCCCGCTGCAGGTGACAAATCTTCAGGCCTATGCGGCGGGTGTTGCGCCGCAGGCGATGACAACGGATGATCTACCGCGTATGGAGATCGTCCCG
>SKLD01000394.1 GCA_007123395.1 Opitutales bacterium | reverse complement strand
GCGGTCTTCTAAACCGCAGGTCGTGGGTTCGAGTCCCGCCGCCCCTGCCAGTCAAGCGATCCGTCGCCGGGGGCGGGCCTTGGCTTCAAATGCGGTGTGTGTTTTTGCGGGCGACGGCGTCCTCTCGCCCGATGCCGGGCAAGCCGTTGAGGCTGAAGCCGGGCTTTGGGGCGGTTTCGGTCACGCTCTGGGAAGGGTCGCCGGGGCGCCGATTCACTCGACGATGCGCAACTGAATGGTGTCGATCATGCGTTCGCCGGCGAGAGCGTTGGAGATGACAATGATGCGGCGGCCTTCGTCGGCCCAGCCACGACTCTTTAACATGGCAAGAGCTTTGGCGATCGTTGTCTCAGGGTCGGAGTCGAACTCCATGAGAAAGGGCTCGACACCCCAAAGAATGAGCATTTGGCGAAACTGGCGGAGGCCATCGGTGAAGGCGAATATGGGGCTCTTGCGCGGGCGCAGGGCGCTCAGTGTCTGCGCGATATATCCGCGTTTGGTGAAAGCGAGGATGGCGGCGTCCTCCAATTCATCGCTGAGGATAACGGCGGAGCGCAGGAGAAGGCCCTTGGGCGTGCGCAGGCGTACGGTGGTATTGAAGGGGCGTTCGCTCTGGCCCTCGGTTGCACGGATGATGCGGTCGAGCACATCGACACATTCGGCGGGGTATTTGCCAATCGTTGTCTCGCCGGAGAGCATGACGCAGTCGGCCTGCTCGGAGACAGCGTTGGCGACGTCGGTGATCTCGGCGCGGGTGGGCAGCGGCTGCGTGATCATCGACTCGAGCATGTGCGTGGCGACGATGACGGGCTTGCCTACGCGGAGGCATTCTTTGACGGCTCGGCGCTGCACGACAGGCAGGGTTTCGTAGGGAATCTCGATTCCAAGATCGCCGCGCGCGACCATGAGGCCGTCGCTCGCAAGTATGATATCCTCGAGATTGGTGACGGCGGTCTGGTCCTCGATTTTGGCGATGATTTTGGCGTGCGAGCCGCGCTCGCTGATGAAGCGGCGAAGGATGTCGAGGTCGTCGGGTTCGCGCACAAAGCTAAGGGCGAAGAAATCGATGCCCGCTTCGATGCCGACTTCGATATCGGCTTTGTCCTTGGCGGTGAGGGCGGGAAGGTTGACCTTGACGCCGGGAAGGTTGATGTGGCGGCGGCTGCCCATGGGCCCGGGGATGATCACTTTGCAGCGCACCCGGCGCGGGTCGACGTCCTCGACGCGCATGCGGATGAGCCCGCTGTCGACAAGGACGGTATCGCCGGCTTTCACATCGTCGGCAAAGCCGGGGTAGTTGATCGACACACCCCGCGCCCCCTTCTTCTCGGCTTCGGTGAGTTCATCCGGTTTGATGTAGAGGTCGAAGTATTCTCCGGCTTCGAGGTGAAAGGTTTCTTCGACGGGGCCCGTGCGGATCTCCGGCCCCTTCACGTCCATCATGACGGCAATCTGGCGCCCGGTGCGCTCGCACACGCGCTGGATGCGCTCGATGACGGCCCGTGTCCAGTCGTGGTTGGCGTGCGCCATGTTGAGGCGGCAAACGTCGACGCCTTGGCGAATGAGTTTTTCGAGTTCGGCCTCGCTTTCCGTGGCGGGTCCGATTGTGAAAACAATCTTGGTGTGGCGGTAAGGATTCGGCATGCGGTCAGGAAGCAAGTGTCCATGCGGGAGAGAGCGGTGTCGTCTCTTCCGGGTCAATGATTTCGACGGCGAAAGGGAAACCGCGCGGGAGGAAGCGTCCCGCGACGCGTTCCGTGCAGTTGCAGTCGCGACTGAGGTGGGCGAGGAAGAGACGTTCGAGGCGGGGCAGGCTGTTGGAGCTGAGAAAGTCGTAGGCGGCATCGTTGGAGAGATGACCGTGGCGTCCGCGGATACGCTGTTTCACGGAAAAGGGCCGCTTCATGTCGGAATCAAGGAGTTCGAGGTCGTGGTTGGCTTCGAGGACGAGGATGTCGGCGTCGGCGATGCGGGCGGGCAGGGCGGGCGGCACATAGCCGAGGTCGGTGACCCATGCGAGGCACTGCGGCGGGTTGAAGAGGTCCTCGCCGCCGGTGCGGATGACAAAGGCCACCGGGTCGTAGGCGTCGTGGGGCAGGGCGAGCGTTTCGACGGAGAGACCGGCGAACCGGAAAGTCTGGCCTGTCTGGAAGATCCTCCACGTCACGTCACGCTTGAGCTTTGTGCGGGCGGCACGGGCAGTTTGGGCGTTGGCGAAGAAGCGCAGGTGGCGGTGGCGGGAGAGGCCGGGAAGTCCGGCGATGTGGTCGCTGTGTTCGTGCGTGAGAAGGACCGCTTCGATGTCGTTGAGCGCGAGGCCGGTCGGTTCGAGAAGCGCCTCGATGCGGCGGGCGGAGAATCCCGCGTCAATCAACACGGCGGTCTCATCGGTTTGCAGGAGCGCGCAATTGCCGCTGCTGCTGCTGCCCAGGATCTGGAAACGCATCCCCATTGGCCTCGAAACTTGGCGTGCGGGCAGGCGAACTCAACACCCATTTCGGTGCTGCACGGATTTTCACGGGAAAGACACGTGCCCGAGTGGAAAATGCGGGTCCGGGAGATTTGGACGTGACCTCATCCGCTTGAGGGGGTAAAGCCGTTTGTCATGTCTTCACAGAATGCTGAATCAGTCCGTGCGCGTTTCGAGGCCGCCGGGCAGGGCCATGTCTTCCGTTTCTGGGACAAGCTTTCCGAAGCGTCGCGTTCTTCGCTCCTTGAGCAGGCGGGCGAAATCGACCTCGACGAACTCGGCAAGCTGTCGGCAAAACTCGCCGGCGGCGGGAGCGACGACGGACCCGAACTCGAGGGCTTGGAGCCGGCCCCGTACATCCCCCATCCCCGCCACGGCGGCAACGCGGAGGAATGGGCGGCGGCCCGGCGGCTCGGCGAGGAGGCCGTGCGCGCGGGGCGCGTCGCCGCCTTCACCGTGGCGGGCGGCCAGGGCACACGGCTCGGCTACGACGGCCCGAAAGGTACCTTTCCCGTCACACCGGTGAAAGAGAAGACGCTTTTCCATGTATTTGCCGAGAAAATACAGGCGGCGGAGCGGCGCTACGCCGCGCGCATTCCTTGGTTTATCATGACGAGCCACGCGAACCACGCGGCGACGGTCGCGGCGTTCGAAGACGCGGGCTACTACGGACTCTCCCCCGAGCGGGTGTTTTTCTTCACCCAAGGGCGGATGCCCGCCGTCGGCCGCGACGGGAAGATTCTTCTCGAAGCGAAGGACAGAATCGCGATGAGCCCGGACGGGCACGGCGGCAGCCTGCGTGCGCTCGTCCGTTCCGGTGCCGTCGACAAGATGCGTGCGGCGGGCGTCGACACCTTGAGCTACTTCCAGGTGGACAATCCGCTTGTGCGCTGTATCGACCCGGTGTTCATCGGGTTCCACCTCCGCGCGGACTCAGAGATGTCGAGCAAGATGATTCCGAAGGCCTACCCGGAGGAAAAAGTGGGGCACTTCTGCCGCAAGGACGGCAAGACTGTGGTCATCGAATACAGCGACATGCCGGCGGAAATGCAGCGCGAACGCGACGCTGACGGGCAGTTGCGGTTTCGCGCCGGGAGCATCGCCATCCATGTCCTCGACGTCGGCTTTGTCGCGCGCGTGGGCGGTGGAGAAGCGGGATCACAACTGCCGTTCCACCGTGCGGAAAAGAAAATTCCCTGTGTCGGCGGGGACGGTGCGGCCCTTACGCCGGAGACCCCCAACGGAATCAAGTTCGAGATGTTTGTTTTTGATGCTCTGCCCTTTGCGCAGAATCCCGTCATCATTGAGACGTTGCGCGAAGAGGATTTCAGCCCGGTGAAGAACGCTACCGGAAAGGACTCACCGCAGACGGCGGTGGAGGATCAGTTGCGCCAGTTCGCGCGGTGGGCTCTTACCGTCGGCGTGGACCTACCGGTGGACGACACGGGCCTGCCGTCTTTTCGTTTCGAAGTGAGCCCGCTCTTCGCCGACAGCGAGGAAGCCTTCGCGGAGCGGTGGGCGAGTCTGGCGGAAAAGCCCGCCATCAAGGAGGGCACCGTGCTGGAGGGTTGAGCGACATGGGCGGGTTGGCGCGCAGGCTTGCAGGCTACACTGCGGAAGAGCAATTTTCACCATCATGGACATGAAACAACAATTGGATGAGGCGGTCGCGGCGGAAAAACTGCTTCCGTCCGCACGGGACAATATTCTGGGGTGGACGGAGAGCGGTGTCCTGCCCGCGTGGGCCATGGAAAGTATCGGCGAACTCGCCTCCGGCGGGCACTGGGGCGAGCTGAACGACCGCTTCTACAAGGCGCTCGAATTCGGGACGGGCGGCATGCGCAGCCGCACGGTCGGCAATGTCGTGACGGAGGCAGAGCGCGGAGGGAAGGGCGGGAAAGAGACACCCGCTCACGCCGCCGTCGGCACGGCCTGCCTCAATGACTTCAACGTTGTCCGCGCGACCATCGGTTTGTTCCGTTACTGCGAGCGCCATCTCAAGGAGGCTTTTGGCCGGGCGGAGACCCCGCGCCTTGTCATCGCCCACGACGTGCGGCATTTCTCACGACATTTCTGCGAATTGACGGCCTCGACATGGACGCGCCTCGGCGGCTACGCCATGATTTTTGGCGGCCCGCGCTCCACGCCACAGCTCAGCTTTGCGGTGCGGCGCAACCGCGCGACAGCGGGGATCGTCATCACCGCCAGCCACAATCCGCCCCACGACAATGGATTCAAAGTCTACTTCGAGGACGGCGGGCAGGTCGTCTATCCGCACGCGGAGGGCATCATCCACGAGGTCTACCGCGTGAAGTTCGGGGAGATTGCGAAGCATCTCGAGGTTGATACCGCCTCCGTCGTCACCTTGCCGGAGAGCGAGGACAAGGCTTACATCGAGGTGCTCTCGGAAAACTTCATCGACCGCGAGGTCATCGGCCGCGCAAAGCCGAAGATCGTTTTCTCCGCCATCCACGGAACGGGGGCGGTTTCCGTGCCGGGCGTCCTCGAGGCGGTCGGTGTCGACGCTGTCTACGTCGAGGAGCAGATGAAGGCGGACCCGAATTTCTCCACCGTTAAATCGCCCAACCCGGAAAACGCCGAGGCCCTCTCCATGGGTATCGAAAAGGCCAAGTCCGGCGGGGCCGATGTCATCATGGCGACAGACCCCGACGCCGACCGTATGGGCGTCGCCGTGCGGGATGAAGACGGTGAAATGGTTCTGCTCACGGGCAACATGATCGGCTCGATTATGGCCGACTACCGCATCCGCAGGCTCAAGGAGCAAGGCGTCCTGCCAAAAAACGGCACCTCCCGCGCTGCCCTCATCAAGACCTTCGTCACGACACCGCTGCAAGCGGCCATCGCGGAGAAGAACGGTCTCAAGATCATCGATACGCTCACCGGATTCAAGTGGATCGGGGAAAAGCTGGGCATCTACGAGCGCGAACTCAAGGAAGCGCTCATGAAGGAGTCGGGTCTCGCCCTCGACTATGACGCTTGCACGCCCGAGGCACGCCGGGAATTGCTTCTCAAACACAGCACCTACTACGTTTTCGGGGGCGAGGAGAGCTACGGCTACCTTGCCTCCGACCGTGTGCGCGACAAAGACGCCAACGCCGCCATCCTCATGTTCGCGGAAGTGGCGGCATGGCTGAAGGACGCCGGGCGCACCTTCATCGATTACCTCGACGAGATCTATCTGCGCTACGGCTATTACTTGGAGAGCCTCGTGAACATTTATTACGAGGGCGCGGCGGGTTCGGAGAAAATCCGGCGTATCCTCGAGTCCTACCGGGAATCGCCGCCGGCGACACTCGCGGGGTTTGCCGTGACGGACTTCAAGGATTTCGGCAAGGAGACGTTCGAGGACGCCGACGGCAAGGAGATTCCCAAGCAGGATTTCTACTTTCTTGATCTCGACAACGGCTACCAGTTTGCCGTGCGCGGCAGCGGCACCGAGCCAAAGATCAAGTTCTACCTCTTTGCACGCGAGGACGTGAGCGAGCCGGTCGCCCTCGACGGTGCCAAGGAAACGGCCAAAGAAAACCTCAGCAAGCTCGCCAAGGCCATCGAAGACGACGCGCGGCAGCGCGCGGAAGGGTAGGCGCGGCAAAAACCGTTATCATGGGACGTGCCGGGCCGCGCAGCCGGAGCGCTGGCTTGGGCCGGCTCTATTCGATGACGTAGAAGAGATCTCCGCCTCTGGAGCGAAGACGACCGGTGTCGGCACTACCGTCGTCGTAGCGCTCGATGAGGCGGACGATTTGTGCGTCAGGCACGGTGTACCCCCGCACCGTTATGACGGTTGTGGTGCCTGCCGGTTTGGACCCCGAGGATGCCGGGTCCCAGTCATAGAGCCCGCCCAAGGGGGTTTCGCGGGTGAACCGGTTTTGGGAGAGCCAGCCGTCCATCTCGGGCGGGAACACACCGGGCATGCGGTCATCCGGCCACTCCCCCGATTCCATGTTGTATGCGGAAAAGGCGTTGGTGAAGACCCGCAGATCGTTCATCACGGCAGCGTTGCGGGAGTTTTCCCGCAACAGCTGCACGGAGGGAAGGGCCAGCGCGGCGAGGACACCCACGATCACAACGACGATCATGATTTCGACGAGGGTGAAGCCGCGGCGCGCATTGGCGCGACGGGTTATACTTCGATGAGTGGTAAATTTCATGGCCATTCGCGTTGAATTAGGTGAGAAGACGTTACGGCTCTTTGGTTGCGACGACTGAGAATGGCGAAAATATGAGATGAATACCCTGTTTTTCTCAAGGGAAAACAGTGGTTTTAGCTCGTTTTAGCACCTGTTTGACGTAACGGAACCCGCCGATGAGTGCCTTGGGCGAATGCTGTGGGCTCTACGCGCGGCTATTGTGTAAACAAGCGGTAAGCACCGGGGGGGGCGGCAGGGTCTATAGGCCGGGTTGCTCCCAGTCAAGGAAGGTAACGCGAGGTGTGCGTCGGCCTTGCCACACGTTCCAACCGAAGCGCAGGGCGAGGCGGCAGGGGGTGCCGGGATGCGGAAGCAGGTCGGCGGCGCGGTTCCATGCCACGCCGCTGATATCGCCGTTGCCGGGGTTGACGAGGTGGAAGCGCGTGTGAGAGCCGTCGCCGATGGGCTGGAGGCGGTCAATAACGGCGTTGCGCACGGAAAAGACGGGCTCCTCGTTGCCTTGGCCGAAGGGGGCGAGGTGGTCGAGGTCGTGCAGGAGCTGCTCGTTGAGTTCCTTCGGGTCAAGCTCGGCGGCGATTTCGATAATGGGCTCGGGGAGTTCGCCGGCGGTGTTGCGAAGGATGCTTGCGCAAAAGGCTTCGCGCAGCTTCTCGATGTTGGCCGGGTCGACCGTGAGGCCCACCGCCATGGGATGCCCGCCCCAGTTTTCAAGGAGGTCGGCGCAGGGTTTGAGGACTTCGACAAGATTGATCCCCGGCACGCTGCGACCGGAGCCTTTGGCTAAACCACCCTCGGCACCAAGCACAAGGGCGGGTCGGTGAAAGCGGTTGGTGAGACGGCTGGCGACAATGCCGACGACGCCCGCGTGCCACTCGGGATGGAAAAGGATGATGCCAGGATCTTCGCCGTAGGCGTCTTTGACACGGCTTTCCGCTTCCTCGGCAATGGCCCGTTCAATGGCTTGGCGGTCGCGGTTGGAGGCGTCTAGGTCCATGGCCGTCTGGCGGCATTCCTGCAGGTCCGCGCCGAGGAGCAGCTTGATGGGCTCGCTGGCGTCGCCGAGGCGACCACTGGCGTTGATGCGCGGGCCGATGCGGAAGGAGATGTCGAAGGGCGTGATCTCGCTGCCGAGTTGGATGCCGCCCACCTCGAAGAGGGCGGCGAGACCTACGCGGCGCGTCTCCCGCAGAAGCTTGAGCCCGTGCCGCACAAAGACGCGGTTCTCGCCGATGAGGGGAACAAGGTCGGCAATCGTGCCGAGGGTGACAAGGTCCAGATAGTCGCGGAGGCGGATCTCATGGGCGAGGTCGTCGCCGTCTTCACGGAGGGCCTTGAGGAGACCATGGATGAATTTGAAGACGAGTCCAACGGCGCAAAGATGCTTCCAAGGGGCATCTTTCGGGTCATGCACGTGGGGATTGACGACGAGACAATCCTCGGGGAGCGACTCCTTGGAGGTGTGGTGGTCGAGGATGATGACATCAATGCCTGCCGAACGCAGGAGGGCGACTTCGGCGCGGCTGCTCGTGCCGCAGTCCACGGCGATGAGAAGGTCCGGCCGCCCGCCTTCGGTGATAGCCCTTTTCAGCGCCGCCTCGGAGAGACCGTAGCCTTCCTCCAGCCGCTTCGGCACGACGAAGCGCGGGTAGATACCGTAGCGCGTGAGGACATCGACGAGAATCACGGTGGAGGTGACCCCGTCGACATCGTAGTCGCCGAAGACGAGAATTTCCTCACCGTCGCGCATGGCGCGGCGGAGGCGCTGCACGGCGGCTTCGAGGTTGGCGATGGCGAAGGGGTCCTGCAGGGAGGCAAGCTTTGGATCAAGAAAGCCGCGCGCTTCGGCGGATGAGTTAACTCCGAGCCGGGCGAGGATCTCGGCGGCGGGCCGCGATAGGTTGAGTTCCCGCTGCAAGCGGCGGGCGAGCCTGCGGTCGAATTCAGCCGCTTGCCATCGCATTCCTTCGACGGGGGCGCTCACGCCCGGCTCTTTTCCGGCTGTTGCTGGGGCTCGGAGGTCCAGTCGTAGGACGGCAGGATCTCGCCCTTCTCCACCTTGCGGCGGTCGCCCTTATGATACCAGAAGAAGGTTGGGCTGGCGATGAAAATGGAGGAGAAGGTTCCCGTGAGGATGCCGATAAGGAAGACAAGCGCGAAGTCCTTGATGACGCCCGCTCCGAAGAGGAAGAGGGTGAAGGACGCGAACAAGGTCGTCAAACTGGTGAGGACCGTGCGGTTGAGCACGCGGCTGATGGAGATGTGGATGATCCGGCGCAGGTTCATGCCCGGATTGAGTTCCAGCTCCTCCCGTATTCGGTCGAAGACAACAATGGTGTCATTGATAGAGTAACCCACCGTCATGAGCACCGCCGCGATCATAGGCGCGGTAAACTGCCCGCTGCCGATGCCGAAGAACTCACCGAGGGCGATGAAGAGCCCGATGGTCATGAGCACGTCGTGCATTGTCGCCGTGATCGCACCAAGGCCGAAGCCGAACTCGAAGCGGATCGCGATGTAGAGGAGGATGGCGAGGAGCGCGGCGAGCATCGAGAAGATGGCCGAGTTGGTCACCTCCCGCCCCACGGCGGCGCCGATCTGCGTCTCGCCCACCCGTTCGAGACCGGCGTCGGGGAAGGCCTCGGCGAGAACGGTGAAGAGCTGGCCGCCCTTGCCGGGTTCCGTCTGCACGATCATGATCTCGCGCTCTGAGCCGAGGGGCGTGCGGTAGAAGACGTTCACCTCGCCGAAGGGCTCTGTCGAACCATCCGCCGCGATGAAGGTCGCGGCGGCGGCGGCAGACTGAACATCGATAGAGGTCAGCCGCTGCTCATAGGCCACGGACACTTCGTCGCCGCCCGTGAAGTCGATCCCGAAGGCTTGGTCGAAATGGAGGATGAAGGCGACAATCCCCAGCGCGACGACCACCCATGAGGCCGCGAAGGCCCGGCGCGCGTGGTTGAGGAAGGGAATCTCCTCGGCGCGGATAAGGCGGAAGCGGAAGGGGTTCTTCAGGAGGTTGGCCCGCACGAGCATTTCCATGAGAAAACGCATGAAGACGAGCGAGCAGAAGACCGTCGCGAGGATACCGACGGCGAGGGTGATGCCAAAGCCCTGCACCGGTCCCGTGCCCAGCCAAATGAGGATGAGCGCGGTGATGAGGGTGGTGACGTTCGCGTCGATGATCGTCGAGAACGCCTTTTCAAAACCATTGGTGACGGCGTTCTTGATGCTCTTGCCGCCGAGCAGTTCCTCGCGCGTTCGCTCGAAGATGAGAATGGAGGCGTCGACCGCCATACCGATGGTGAGGACGAGCGCGGCTACGCCGGGAAGCGTGAGCGTGGCCCCGAAGCTGGCGAGCGCTCCGATGACAAGGAGGACGTTAACGATGACGGCGAGCGTGGAGACAATCCCCGCGATGCCGTAGTAAATAAGCATGAAGATAATGACGAGGATGCCCGCCGCGGCACCGGCGCGGAGGGAGGCGTCGCGCGCGTCGGCGGCGAGCGAGGGGCCCACCTCATACATTTCTGTGACGGCCAGCTCGACGGCGAGGGGATTGCTCAGAGCGTTGGCCAGCTCAAAAGCTTCGCGCTGTGTGAAGCGACCGGTGATACGCGCGGAGGGGCTGTTGATCTCCTCGCGCACGGTGGGAGAGGAGATGAGTTCGCCGTCAAGAAGGATACCGAGGCGACCGATGTTGCCGGGGCTGTTCTCCGCCGCAATCTGACGCGTGACTTCGGCGAACTGGCGGCGGCCCGCCGTGTTGAAGTCCATCGTCACCTCGTAGCCGCCCGTTTGCGTGATTTGCGGGCGCGCACGGTTGATGATCTCTCCCGTCATGACGGGGATGCGGCGCACGTAGACGCGTTCGCGGATGATCTCGCCGGTTTCGCGGTCTTCGATCTCCTGCGCCTTTTCCATATAGCCTAGGGGGGCGCGTTCCGTCGTGCCGGGCCGCGCCGTGCGGTGGAGGAGGGTGAACTCTAAAACGGCAGGCGCCCCGATGGTCTCGGCGAGATTGGGGTTGTCCTCGGAGGAGATGCCGGGCATCTGCACCTCGACGAGGTTGCCGCCCTTGATGCGCACGATAGGTTCCGCTACACCGAGTCCGTCGACACGGTCGAGGATGATGGCGCGCACGTCGGCCATCTGCTGCTGGCGGATGTGGAAATCGCTGTCGAGCTGGCCTTCATCCACCTCGAAGGTGATGGCGACCCCGCCGGCAAGGTCGAGGCCGAGCTGCATCCGGCCTTTGGAGCGGGTGAGCAGCTCGTTGAGAAGCGTCTCGTTGCGGCGCTCAAGGTTGCGGATGTCCCGCACGCGGATGTGCTGGAAGTAACGCGAAAGATCGATGCCCTCGTCATTAGCCACCCGCCGCAGTCCGATGAAAACCGTGGGATAAGGATTCTCCTCGACCAGACCGAGCCGCTCGCGGTGGTCGTCGACAAGTTCGTTCACCCGCGCGAGCAGGGCGATGAGCGTTTCGCGGTTTTCTTCGCGGGTGTTTACGACGTTACCCTCGGCATCCATCGTCTCGGTGACTTGCTGCAGCAGGAAGTCCTCGAACTGCGTGTCGCGCACCGGAGTGATTTCGACCACCGCCCATAAGATGAGCAGGGCCGTGAGGATAAGGCGGAAGAGATTCGTGCCGGTCATGGGTTCAAAATTGCGTGTTGGGCGGTGGCCGCCGGGGGGTTACAAAGGGAGAGACAGCGCGGGCGCCTTATTTGTTCGGTGTGTCGTCGCCTTGGCGCGACTGGACAAACGACTTGAGGACGTCGATGCGGGTGTCGTCGTCAATCTTGATCTGGAACCGGTCCTGCCGCACGCCTGTGATCGTGCCGAAAATCCCGCCCGAGGTAATGATCTTATCGCCGCTCTTCAGCTCGGAAATCATGCGCGCGTGCTCCTTTTGCTTCTTGCGCTGGGGCGCGATGAGCAGGAACCAAAAGGCCGCGATCAGCAGGATAAACGGCAGAAATTGAATCAGCGGATTGGGGGCACCGTCGGCTTGGGCGAGGAAGAATTCCATGGTTTTCAATGTGTGCGTGCTGGCGTTTTGCATTGCGAAAAAGGTCCAAAGTGTGGACCGGCCAAAGCGGAACGCAAGTATTTTGCAGACCGCTTTTCACCTCGGCCACGGAACTTGTCCGGTGCCATCCTGTAAAGAGGCAAAGACCGTCTGCCCGGTTCGGCGGAAAGACTCTCACGCGCCATGCGCAACGGGCAGCCATCCGTCTGAAGCCGGACAATCATCACTGCCAGACAAGCGCTCCGCCCCCCGGCAATCGGAATCGCAGCCCCCCGCCTCGCAACAGGCCTTACGGCGCTCATCGGCAACTTATGCAACCCTCGTCAGTCAAACTTTAAATGCCCGCCATCATCAATTTTTAAAAATGTTTGGCATTTATCTTGACGTAGACGGGGCGGGGCGGGAGGATGGTGGCCATGTATAGACGGCCTTACCCAAAACGACTGACGATGCCGGACGGAGAGAGCGGATGCTACCACTGTTACGGCAGGTGTGTGAACAAGGAGCG
>SKLD01000059.1 GCA_007123395.1 Opitutales bacterium | reverse complement strand
GCAGTTGCTGCGCTGCCGTGTGCGTTACCTCACGGACGGGGCGGTGATCGGGGGCAAGGCGTGGATGGAGGACTGGCTGCGGGCGAACAAGGAGACGTATGGGAAGCGCAAGACCCCGCCGAGGCCGATGCGCGGGGGCGTGTGGGGCGGGCTGTGCAGCCTGCGTGATTTGAAGAAGGATGTGTTCGGGTAAGCGGCGCATGCTGAAAGTGTGGGTATTTCGTCGGCGCCCGCGCATCGGAATGACCCCCGCCGCCCGGACCAGCACCCGGCGCAGAACCCACGGGGACTAGCAAGACCGGTCGTCTACGGTGGGCCGCTGCTCCGAAGGATACGCCAGATCCATAGTGCCATGGCGGCGGTGAGGACGAGGAGGAGGGCGGCGAAGAGGCGGGAGCCGTGGCGTTCGGTCCATGGGCGGGGCTCGGTGTCGTGACCGTCCCATGCGGGGTTCTGTTCGGGCGGGCCGACGGAGACTGCCGGGATGGAGGCGAGGTCGGCGGGTGACACGGAGAGGACGTCGGCGAGGCCGTAGCGGGGACGGGTGAGGGCGCGTCCGCCCGCGTAGAGGGTGTAGGTCCGGTAGGGCGCGGCGATAAAGACGATTTCGCGCCGGTGCCACTCGAGGCGAACCGTTTCGAGCGGCAGCGGCGGGTCGTCGCTGTTCTCGATGACCAACCGCCCGCACTCGAAGTGATCGATGGCGGCCTCGATGATGATGGGACCGGGCGGATCGTCCGGTCCGCGCCGGATGTTTGTGCGCATCCGTTGCCGGTGCGGGTCCGTTGCCGAGGGCCCGCGCGTTTCCACCCGCAGCACGCGGGAGAAGGCGGGCGCGGCGGTGACGAGGGCGATCCGGTCGACGGGCAACCGGGGGCAGCCGAGGTCCACCTCGCTCGTGCGTCCTTCTGTGACCACGTCCACGGGGGTGCGCAGCAGCCGGTCCCAGAGGGCGGGAATGGCCCCGGTGGCGGCGGTCTCGCCGACGATGCGGTCGACACGCGGGACGGCCTCGCCGGGGAAGTCGTGGAGCGAAATCGTGCGGTCGCCCCATTGCACGTCCACGCCGCGGCTGTCGCGGCCGCGCGCGGGCTCCATGCGCACACGGAACCAAACCGCGTCGGTCGGAGAAAATTCGATACGGTTGCGCCGGAAGTCGAAGCGTTGCGTGAGATCGAAGAAGAGGCCTTCGGCCAGCGGTTCCCAGTCGGTTCCGTCGGCGGAGGTTTCCACCGACACACGGCGCTGGAAGTCGCGCGATCGCGTCTCAAAGCGCAGTGCGCCGAGCGGCCCGGCGTCTTCTTCCGCGCGCAGGATAAGTGTCTCGGCGCTGTCGCCCGCTGCGTAGTCGATGATCGACAGCGGAACGCGGCGCACGTCCTGTTGCGCCCCCGATTGGACTGCGGGCACAAAGGGCGTTTCCTTGCCATGGTCGTCGAGGATGCGCAGGGTGCCCTGACCCGCGCCCGCCGCAGCCAGCCACTCCGAAGACAGCGGGACGCGCACAACCCCCGCCGCATCCGCCGGAACGGCAATCTCTGCCGCGACGGGGGATACGGCCCGGACATCCGCCTCCGCGCCGTGTACCGTCGCAAACGCGGCGGCAACGGCACATACTGCAGCGAACAGCCGCCGCGCTGGGGAACTACTGCGGATCATTGTTCGGCTTTCCCTTTTCCGGTTTATCCGGGTCGACGATATCTTTGAAACGGTGGTAGAGAAACGAGCCCGCGATCATGAGCACACCGAGGGCGATGCTGGAGAGAATGCGGAAGGGCGTCGCGGCCTCCGCCATGTCGACGAGCAGCACCTTGCCGAGCGTCGCCGCAAAGAGGAGGATCGCGATCCAACGCGTTTGGCGTTGGCGCATGCGGAATCCGATGCCCATGAGCCCGATGGAACAGAGCGCCCAGAGCACGGAGATGGCGGCTGCGGCGGCCGGGGGTGCGTAGGTGAGAAAAAATCCCTGCGTCTCAATATTCAGGACGGCAAAGACATGTGCTCCCGTGACAAAAGCGAGCAAGCCGCTGGCACCGGAGGAGTCGATCGAGATCCGCGCATGCACGCGCCAGACGGCCGCTATGGCCGCGCCGACTGCCACCGCGACAATCCACCGCACGACGGCCTGGACGCTCCAGCCGTCGGCGAAACCGGCGGCGAAGTCTTGGAAGCGGAAGGTCTCCGGATAGTCGAAGGCATAAAGGCGCAGGGCGGCGGCGGCGGTGAGGAGAAACGCCATGGCGAACACCCACCGGTTACCGAGGCGTCCGCCTGCCCACGCCATGGCACCGCCGACGAGCGCCCAAAAGGCGGCGACCCACGGCCCCGAGAAGATAAGCGGAATCGTCAACCCCGTGAAAACGATACCCTTGACCACGCACACGGTGAAGGCGTCCGCCGCGCCGGGCCGCCGCCGTTGCAGCCATGTGCCGAGGGCCGTGAAGAAGGCGGCGTAAAGGAGCGTGAGAATCCCGCCCGCTTCGACGGAATACCGCTCCGCCATCAAAACGAGCCCGAATCCGGTGGCGGCGGCGGTATTCGGGATGATCAGCGACCACGCCGCGGGTCCGGGCGCGGTGTCCTTGCGGATTGAATACAGTATCGGCGCAAGAGCGTAGATGAGAAAGGCGAAGTTGGCGAAGGACAACGCCCACCAGAAGTCGCCCGCGCTGAAGCCGGTTGCGAACCAGACGGCGTAGACAAACCATGTCGCCGCCGCGCCGAGGTAGAGGAGCATGCGCCACTCACGGAAAAACGAGATACCCAGTACGCCGGCGTTGAGAATGGCGAGGTAGGCGAACAATCCCGGGGCGGACGGGTCGGCCGTGTGGATGAGAAGGGGCGTGAGGAAGCCGCCCACAAGCCCGACGACGGCGAGCCACCGGTTGTCGTAGACGATCGCGAGCGTGCCCGCGAGGGCTGTCACCGCGATCATGAGGAGAAAGGCCGGCGGGGCGGGCAAGAGGTCGTACATCGCATATCCCGCGAAGGTCGCGAAGTAGAAGGTGACAATGCCGCCGCCCGCGAGCGTGAGCCCGAAGGGCGCGTAGTTCCGCCGCCGGAACGCTTCCCCGGCAATGAGCAGGGCGATGCCGCCGAGGTAGGTCGTCAGCACCCGCATGGACGGGCTCACCCATCCCTGCTGGAAGGAATACTGCAAAAAGTATCCCACGCCGAGAACCATCACGATAATTCCCGCGATCAACAGCCCGCGCTGCCCGATGCGTGCCTCCGTAAGGACGGGCGCGGTCGCGGCGGGCGCCGCTTGGGCGGGTGCGGACTGCACGCGCGGCAGTGGCGCGGCGCGCACGGCGGGAGCGGGAGACGGCGGTTGCGGCGCGGGCCG
>SKLD01000221.1 GCA_007123395.1 Opitutales bacterium | reverse complement strand
CTCATCGTCGCACTCGCGCGCCTGCGGATCGACCCGCACCAGAAGATGGAAGTGGTTGGACAACACACCGTAAGCCAGCAGCTCCACGCCCGAGAAATCCGCCGCCTTGCGCATCGCCGCCGCCAGCGCGTCCCGCTCCGCCTCGCCCAGCAGCCCCAGCTGCCGCGTCACCCGGCACACACAGTGAAACGCCGCGCGATGCGCGCTCTTGATCCTTAAATGATAGGCCATAACGCCCGAAGCATGTTTTTATATTTTGTATATTCAAGGCAAAAATCTATTTCAGAATTAAAATATGCCATTTATAAGCTCATAAATAAATTTATTGTCATCCCTGCTTCAATTGACTTCCAGGCCCGCATGGGAAGGAACACGAGCAATCGCCCTTGTGGCGGAAAAAACGATGCGTGCCCCGCCTCGGTTGCCTGAATGAAACTCTAAACCATCGGGCGATCCAGCATAGGCGATGGCTTGGGGGGAAACGGACGGCTTCCGTATTGCAACGCGGGAATCTATGTTCAGTGTTGACCGCTTACAACCTATGTTCCGACCGTTTCGAATCATTTTTGCCGCGGGAGTGGCTGCCGCGAGTGGCACTGCTATGCAAGCGACGGAGGGTGAAGGCTCCGTCCTTCAACTTCGCGAAGCCATCCACCGTGCCCTCGAGCACAACCTTTCGCTCGGCATCGCGCGGCTGGACCCGCGGATCGCGGATGACGCCGTGGCGATCGAGGAAGCGGCTTTTGACTTCAGCCTATTCGGCACAGCGGATTACGTGCGGCGCGACCGCCCCGTTGCGACGGACGTGACGGAGGGTACGGAAACGACAACGAGACGCTACACCTTCGGCGCGCGCCAGCCATTCTCCACCGGAACAAGGGTGACCGCCGAGACCGCTTTAGTTGAGCGTGACACCAACGCCGAACAGGCCATCGGCTCCCGCGACGCGGAATTCACGCTGGGCCTGAACCAGTCGCTCTGGCAGGGCTTCGGCCGGGAGGTGAACCTCGCGCAGTTACGTCGGGCACGCATCGGATCGGAAACGGAGCGGCTGCGCTTCCGCGCCGCGATTCTCGACATCCTCGCGCAAACCGAAACAGCCTACTGGGACTTGGCCTACGCTTACCGCGACCGCGAGCTGCGCGAGTCGAGCATCCGCGTCGCGGAGTCGCTTCTAGAGGAAACGCGGGAACGCGAGCGCCTCGGTCTCGCGACCCGGCTGGATGTGCTGCAGGCACGCGCCAACCTCGCCGAGCGCCAGGAAGACATTCTCGTCGCACAGCAGGAAGTGGAGTCGGCCCATGACCGCTTGCTCATCCTTCTCGGCGCGCTGGACGAGACGCTTGCTCTGGACGCCACCAGCCGCGTCAGCGCACTACCTGATACATTCTTGGAGCCCCCCGAATTTTCCACCGTTTGGCGGCGCACGCTTGACCGGAACCCGGACACTCTTGTGCAGGAAGGCGTGGTCGAGCAGCGACGGCTCGACCGCGTCGTCGCGCGCGACCGCACACGGCCGACTGTGGACCTCTCCGCCGGCGTTGGTGTTCTTGGTGTGGACATCGACGACCGCTGGAGAGCCTACGACGGCGCGATAAACAAGGACGGCCACTACTGGCGTGTCGGCGTTCAGTTCAGCATGCCGTGGGGGTTCGCAGCGGAACGGGCGGGCCTCCGCCAAGCCGACCGACGTCTCGAACAAGAGGAGATCCGCATGGTTGAGATCAAACAGAGACTACTTGAGCAAACCCGTCGCGCTTGGCGGCAGTTGCGCACCAGCGAGGAGCGCTTGAGCGCCGCGAACCTAACGCTCGAACTACAGGAAGAGTCCTTTGCGCAGGAACGCAGCCGGTACGAGACAGGCCTCTCTACATTCCGCGCTGTATTGGAGAGTCAGCGCGACCTCGATAACGCGCGCAGCAGTCGCCTGCGGGCCGTCATCGAACGCATTCGCGCGGAGGTTGACCTCAACCGCATAGATGGCACACTTTTGGAGCGTCACGGTTTCACTTGGGACGAAGTCGAAGCACCCTAGCCTGCGCGCAAGGAGCCGATGCCGCACATTTTTCTTTCCTTTCCGGGTGTTCGTGACACAACCCCAATTCCTCCAGATGAAAAAACGTAAAAAAAAACGCGGATGGATTCTTTTCGGCACCGGGCTCATCATCATCGCCGCCGTCGCTGCGGTGGCTTTGCGCCCGAAAGACGACTCGCTCGCTGTCACCGCGCAGGAAGCGGACCGTGGCGACATCACGAGTGTGGTCACGGCGGCGGGTAAAATCCATCCCGTCGTGGAAGTGCGTATTTCTTCTGAAGTATCGGGTGAGATCATCGAGCTTCCGGTGAAGGACGGCCAACGGGTAGAACGCGGCAACGTTCTCGCCCGTATCAACCCGAACACCCTTGAAGCACAGGTCGCCCAACAGGAGGCCTCCCTTCGCGCCACACGCGCGCAGAGCGCCCAGGCGCGAGCACAGTATTTGCAGGCGCAACTTGACCTGCGGCGCGTGGAGGATCTGCACGAACGGGGTTTTGCGACACGCGAGCAACTCGACCAAGCGAAGACACGCGTGGACATCGAACGCGCCTCCCACGAGGCATCCGAATACCGCATCGAGCAACAGGAAATGCAGCTCAAAGAAGCGCGTGATCTCCTCGGCAAGACGACCATTCACGCTCCGATGAGCGGCACCATAACACGGCTCAACGCCGAGTCGGGCGACCGTGTCGTCGGCACCGGACAATTCGAGGGGACGGAGATCATGCGCCTTGCCAACCTCGACGCCATCGAGGTCCGTGTCGACGTAAGCGAAAGCGACATCACCAACGTCAAGCTGCATGACCGCGCATTCGTGGAGATCGATGCATTCCCCGACGAGCGCTTTCGCGCACGCGTGACGGAAATCGCTAATACCGCCGACAGCGCGGGCGACCGCACGCAGGAGCAGCTCACAACCTTCCTTGTCCGCATCCTCCTCGATGAACCGCCGGTGGGCGTTCGGCCCGGCATGACCGCCACCGCCGACATCGAGACGGAGACTGTGACGGACGTTGTGCGGGTGCCCCTGCAGAGTGTTACGGTCCGCCGTCCCGACATCGTGCGGGCGGCCCTTGGCGCCGACAAAACAGACAACAACGCCTCTTCCAATGAGAACAGTGAGGCAGAGAACGCCCGCCCCCGCGGGAGGCGTGATACACTCGAGCGTGTTGTCTTTGTGGTCAACAACGGGCTGGCGGAACTGCGCAAGGTGCAAACCGGTATCGCCGACACACGTTACATTGAGATCAAATCGGGCCTTGAGATCGGCGAATCGGTCGTCACCGGCAGCCACAGCGTTCTCACGCGCGAACTGGAACACGGCAGCACGGTCCGCGTGGATTCGCCGGACGACACCGACCGCGCCGGTCCCCGCCGACAATCATGAGTGCGGTCCGGACAACGGCCGGGGCACGCCGGCCCATCATTGAGATCCGCGGGGTGGAGCGGATCTACGACCTTGGTAAGATATATGTCCGCGCCCTCGACGGTATTGATCTCGATATCATGGAGAATGACTACGTGGCCGTCATGGGGCCGTCGGGCAGCGGCAAGTCCACGCTCATGAACCTGCTCGGCTGCCTCGACACCCCGACGGCGGGCCGCTATTTATTCGAGGGGGAAGACGTGGCGTCCATGGATGACGACGAACTCGCAGATATCCGGAACCGCCGCATCGGTTTTGTCTTTCAGAGCTTCAACCTCCTCCCCCGCGCAAACGTGCTGCGCAATGTGGAGCTTCCCCTCGTTTACGCCGGCATGAGCCGGGAGGAACGGATCGAACGCGCCCGCGGGACCTTGGATATTGTGGGGCTATCGGACCGTGCGCACCACCGCCCCAATGAGCTGTCGGGCGGCCAACGCCAGCGCGTCGCCATCGCACGGGCACTCGTCAACAACCCGTCCGTCATCCTCGCCGATGAACCGACGGGCAACCTCGATTCGCGCACGGGCGAGGACATCATGGAGATTTTTGAATCACTCTATCGCGCGGGCAACACCATCATCGTCGTCACACACGAGGATGACATTGCCCGCCACGCCCGGCGCATCGTGCGCCTGCGCGACGGTCATATTGAAAGCGACGAAATCATCGGCCGGCCCTACCTCGCCGAAACCCCGGCCGCACACTAACCTGTTTCACGCCCCTGTGCCATGCGCCGTATCGTCACCGAATTCGCGGAAAACGCCCGCATCGCGGCAGAGCAGATTGGCGCGCACAAGATGCGTTCGCTGCTCACCGCCCTCGGTGTCATTATCGGTGTCATGGCCGTAACTCTGATGGGCACGGCGGTCAATGGGCTGGACAAGGGGTTTTCCGACAGTCTGGACATGCTTGGAACGGACTTGCTCTACGTCGAGCGCTGGCCATGGGGTGGCGCGGGCGACGACTGGATGCGCTACCGCAACCGTCCCGTCTTGCGCACGGAATTCGCGCGTCAGCTCAACGATATCATCATTGACACTCCGAACTCTGCGCTGGATACCGCCGTCCCCTGCGCCCTTTCCTTCCGAGCCATCCAGCGCGGCGGCGAATCCGTGTCCAACGTCTACATTGTGGGCACGACAGTGCCCTACGGCTACGTGAACCGCGCCGACATTGAATTCGGGCGCTTCTTCAACGACGCCGAGTATACCTCCGGGCGCAATGTCATTATTCTTGGATACGACGTCGCTGAAGCGCTCTTCGAGGCCGGACGCGAAACCGCTATCGGGCAAGAGGTGCGTATCCGCGGTCTGCGCTTCGAAGTCATAGGGGTCTTCCGCCGCCAGGGAAGTTTTCTCGGCCTGCAGAGTTTTGACAACCAGGCAGCCATGCCGCTGGCCGCCCTGCGCCGCTTCGAACGAGGCAACTGGCACACGCACCTCCGCGTGAAAGTGCGCCCCGACGCCTCGCTGCACGAGGCCCGCAGTGAACTCGAGGGGGCTATGCGGCGTATCCGCGGCCTGCTTCCCGGCCATGAGAACGACTTCGAGATCAACCAGACGGAAATGCTCGAAGACACCATAGGCAACGTGAAGACGCAGATCGCTATCGGGGGCTTTTTCATCACCGGGCTCGCGCTCTTTGTCGGCGCAATCGGCATCATGAACATCACCTTCGTGAGCGTGCGCGAGCGCACCCGCGAGATCGGCACCCGCCGGGCGCTGGGTGCGCGGCGGACCACCATCCTCACCCAGTTTCTGATGGAGGCAGTGGGCATCTGCCTCATCGGCGGGGCGGTCGGTCTCACGCTAACGGTTGCATTAAAGTTCGTATTCGACGCCACTGTACCCGCTTTCCCCTTTATTCTTTCACCGCAACTCATCGTCGCGGCAGTGATCGTCTCCATTGCCACGGGCATTCTATCCGGTTTTGTCCCCGCTTTTCAGGCCTCCCGTCTCGACCCCGCCGAGGCTCTCCGCCATGAATGAACATCGCCGCAACGGACCGGGCTCGGCCGGACGCATACGTTTCACCGACACCCTGCGCCTCGCCGGCGCATCGCTTGGCGGCAACCGGTTGCGTTCTTTCCTCACAATCCTGGGCATCGCCATCGGCGTTTTCTCTGTCGTGGGAGTGATGACAGCTCTTTCCGCTGTGCGTCAAAGCATCGACTCCGGCCTAGCCATCCTCGGCGCGAACACCTTCCAGGTCATGCGTGATAATCCTGACATACGGATGGGGGGCGTGCGGGGTCGGTGGCGGGGCCGACCCAACATCACTCCGCGGCAGGGGTTGGCCCTTGAGGCGGCGCTCGCGGCGGAGGGTTTCGCCGTCACGGCCAATGAATCCCAAGGAGGACAAAGGGCGCGATTCGGCGACCGCTCGACTTCACCTCGTATCCGTATTGTAGGTACAAACGAGCATTACATCGCGGCCAACAATTACGAGATCGCCTACGGGCGCAACCTATCCTCCGCCGACACCGAGTTCAACCGGCCTGTCGTCGTCATCGGGCGCGAGATCGAGGAGGCGCTATTTGCGAACCTTGATCCCATTGGTGAGCGCATCCTCCTCGGGAATGCCGCTTACGAGGTCATCGGCGTCCTGCGCGAACGAGGCACTCGCTTTGGATCGTCTCTCGACAATCTTGCCCTTGTGCCCACGACGCGCTTTGTCGCAAACCACTGGCACCGCTGGCGAACGATGAATATTACGGTGCAAGCCCCCGACATGCTGTCCATGAGCAGCGCCATCGACTTGGCCATCGCGGAGATGCGCGTTATCCGCGGCCTCGCCCCGGAAGATCCGAACAACTTCGACGTATTCACCAACGATGCACTGCAGGACGCCTTCGCGGAAATCGCCTACATCGTCGGTATCGGCGGCTTGCTCATCAGTGCCATCGCCCTCGTCTGCGCGGGTATCGGTATCATGAATATCATGCTCGTGAGCGTGACCGAGCGCACCCGCGAGATCGGTGTACGCAAATCCATTGGCGCGCGACGGCGCGACATTCTCACACAGTTTCTCCTCGAAGCGGTCTTCCTCTCTGAATTCGGAGCCGTCATCGGTATTCTCCTCGGATTCGCGGCGGGCAACGCCGTCGCCGCCGCCATCGGTGTACCCATGATCATTCCGTGGTTCTGGATCGCTGTCGCCGTGGTCGTCTGTTCGTTTATCGGTATCGCCTTCGGCTTTTTCCCCGCCCTGCGCGCCGCCCGCCTCGATCCCGTGGAAGCGTTGCGCTACGAGTGAGCCGGCCTCACAGTGCAACGCTGATCTCGATGAAGCAGATCTTGTTGTTATCGGCACCGGGTCCACTGGAAACGGTCAGCCGCCCTTCCGTAACCGTGACAACACGGCGGCCCTCGATCCAGCGATTGGAGGATGTCGGACTACCGCTGACAATGGACTCTCCTTCGACAAGGAAACTGTAGTAGCTGTCCGTGTGGCTCGGATCGCCCGCAACAAGCCGCACATCATAGTTGCCGTCCGGCAGTTCGATCTCCCACATGGCATCGTGGGTGTGCGTGAGGCTGTCGTGTTGCACGTCCGGCGACCGTGAACTGCCGCGAGTCCGGGAGGAACCCGGTGCACTCAGCCAACCGAAGCGCATGCCGTTGGACCGTAGGCCAAACAACTCCCCGGAACTGGCCGACCAGCCAAACGGAACCGGTGTTGTAGCGGGCTGGAAGTTGATCCGGGCAATGACAGTGAATTGTACCCACAGATCCTGCGGGACGCTCGCGTTGGGCGTCGCCGCGCGGTCGTTCACTGAACCTACGGTGAGCTGATAAATTTCCTCCGGATCCGTTGCTCCGGTTCTCAAGACAACAGTGCGGTCGTCCTCCTGCAGCTCGGCCGAGAGCACCTCAAGTTCCGGAGAAAAGACGTAATTGCCGCGATTCTCGGCACCACCGGGACCGTCCCCAGACTCCACCGGTTCACTGAAGACCACGGACGTGTGCATCGCATCAAAGGCCTCGGCACTGACTACGTAGGGCGCGGTTGTATTCGGAAGGACCGTGAGCGCGGCGCGACCGCCGCAACGGCAAAATGCTGGTCAAACGGAAGACGGAAGAAATCGTTGGGGCTGCCGTCACGGTTGATCGCGTTATAGGCTTCGAGAAACCAATGTGGAAACTGGTAGCTGAAGGTCGGTGCCCAGCCCCATGTGCTCCGCGTCGGGTGTGCCCCGCCCGTGACGGTCTGGTGCGGGGCGACCAAGGCCACCCGTTCGTCGAGGGCCGCCGCCCAGAGCGCCGTTTTACCGCGCCGCGAGTATCCCGAAAGCGTGATGCGGTGGGGATCGATGTCGGGGTCCGTCTCCAGATAATCCACCATGCGTCCCATCCCCCACGCCCACGCGGCAATGCCACGCCATTCGCCCGCAAAGCCCGCGGCGGCGTAGGGCTCCACGAGAGCGTTGGCAAATCCACCGCTGTCGGAGGCAAAGTCTGTCACCGCCGCCGTAGCGAGCGCGATACCCGCCTCCAGCGTGCCGGGAAGATCCCAGCGGTTGGCGCGGCTGCCGCCCGGCTCGATCAGATCATTCCCCTGTGCGTTCAACGCCGCGATGACCGGCACCGGCCCGTCCGCCGCGTTCGGGACATAGAGATTCATAATCATCGGGCGGGAACCGGGTGGCCCGTAGTCGCCCCGCACAACCTTTTTCGTGGCGAGTCCGCCGAGAAAGGCTGCGTCCACCGAAAGCACGGAAAAGGTGATATCGTGCGGCGCCTCCGGCTCCGTCCCGTATTTGTAGTGCCGCATCATATCCAGAATCTCCGGTCGCCGCCGCTCATGCCACGCCACACTGTCAGCCACCGGAGGGCCGAAGACATCTCCCTCCTCATGGTCAAAATGGCGCAATGGATCCGGTAGACCAGGAAAATCCGGGTGTGAGGACGAAGCGACGGTCGGCAGGACCGGCATATTTACGACCGCAGGCCAATCCACGGAAGCCACCGCGGCATGAGCCCATGAAAAGAAAAGAACGGCCGCCAAGAAAAGCGGAGGATTTTGGAATGAAAATTTACATATATTCATTGAAAAGAAAAAAGGATGCTATGGGGCGAATGGACCGCTCCCTCGGGCACGGAGACAGCCCTTCAAAAGCCGTTATGCTCAACCGGCAAGAACTCACCTTCAAGCCCAATTATACTGTAACAATAAACAAAGAGCTCGCGGGTTTAAGAAGAAACGCACGCCGGCGAAACCCCTTAATCGCCGACGTGCGCCCGTGACGACACAAAGCGCCACGTTATTATGTATATACCCTACATCAAATTAGACTCCGCGCGGAACTGCCGACGGGGATCCGGAAGCAGGCGGTCTCTGGTGCACCGACGGGCGCATCCCCTCGCAGTGCATCCTTTACTTTCCGTGAGGTGCTTCATTATTCTTTTTCGTCGCGGGACGCAGGCCCACAGAAACCGAAGGTTGCAACCTGCCTGCGTTCGGGGGAAAGCTCGCTGCAACCCGCACTGAAATCAAGACTTTTTTCGCTTTAACAATAAACCATGGCACGGCGGGTATGTCCGCTTCATTCGCTGAGCCGGTATCCCAAGCGGAAGAAAATCCGCGCACTGGCCGTGGAGCGGCGGTCCTCAAAGGTGACCATCTCAAAGGCCGCGCCGTCCACCGCCCCGACGGCCACGGGCACGAGTTCTCCGGCGTCGAACCCGCTCCACGGCCCCGCAGGGTCTTCAGCCCACTCCACCCGTTGCTCCACGCCGCGCCAACGATAGGACCGCCCCGGCAGGCCGGTGCCGTCTCGGCGCTGCGGCACTTGAATGCGGAACCGCCCTTCATCGCCGAGCGAGTATACCGGCGACACGCGGTTGAGGGCACTCGGATCCAGTCCGAAGAGGTATGCCTCGAGGAGCGAAGTGCCGTCGCCATTGAGGTCGGCCGCCGCCATCAACGCGGCCGCGGCGCTGTCGCCACCCTCCGGCACGAGGCCGTGATCGACCGCCCATCGGCGGAAGCCCTCCGTTCCTCCGCGCGGCAGATCCAGAACCGCATCGTGCAGGGCCGCCCAATGGTAAGGCTCGTGCTGGTGGGATGAGTTGCTGTCCCAATCGAGGACGACCCCCGTCTCCGCGTCCGCCCCGAGGAATGTCCAAACCGGTTCTGCGGCGACGCGGATGGCGTTTGCGCCGTCGAAGTTTGCACCCGACGAACTGTTCTCGGTGAAAAACGCCCGGCGCGGAGCCATGAGGGCGACCTGAAAATGTTGATCAAACGGCAACTGCTCATAGTCGGAGAAGGGCATCTCGTTGAAATCCTGCAAAAACCAATGCCTGAACTGAGTGCGGTATCCGGTGTTGTTGCCCCACCCGGGGCGGTTCGGGAGCGGCCCCCCCGCGCCGGACTGATGCGGCCCGACGAGCGCGATGCGTTCGTCCAGTGCGCCGGCCCAAAAGGCGGCTTTGCCCCGCCGCGAGAAGCCGGTCACGGCAATCCTGTGGGGATCCACAGCCGGATTGGTTTCCAAGGAGTCGATCATCCTCCCGAGGCCCCATGCCCATGCTCCGATCGTTCTCCAGTTGCCGTCGAAACCGGATTGCGAGAACGGTTCGATAAGCGCGTCGCGATAGGAGTTGCTGCTGTCGCGGGAAAAGTCCCCGACATATGCCGTGGCAAGAGCAATGCCCGCCCTGAGCGTGCTTGGCAGGTCCCATCTGTTCGCGCGGTTGCCGCCCGGTTCAATCGTCTCATTGCCTGAGTTGTTTAGCGCGACGATCACCGGCACCGGTCCCTGCGCGGCATTGGGCAGATACAGGGCTATTGTCATATTCGAGGCGCCGGGGATCCCGAAATTGCCGACGATCACCTTTTTTGTGGCAAGACCGTCGAGAAATCCGGTGTCGACGGACACAGGGGAGAATGCGACGGGCACAGGCACCGGTTCGTAGCCGTACATGTAATGCCGCAGCATATCCAAAATCTCCGGGCGGCGGGACTTCCGCCATGCCACACCGTCCACCACATCCGGTCCGAAAAGGTTGCCGACGCTGTGGTCGAAGAAGCGCAGCGGATCCGGCAGGCCCGGATAGTCCGGATGGGAGGGCGAGGTAACCGCCGCCATAGAGGGCATCGAAGCGGGGTCCGGCCAAACGTGCAACGCGTCCGCGCCTGCCCAAACAGGCACGGCGGCGCACAATGCGTAGAGTTTTCGTATCTTCGGGAGTTTCATTACAACGTTTTCAATGGTCAACGCGCCCGCGTCAGGGCACGGCGCAACTTCCTTGGTGCGGTTGAGGATGGCGGGATAAAGGTCCGATCCAATGCCCCGCGCGCAGTCCTGCAAACCTTCTTTCACTGTATCAATACAAAGAAGCGCTTGGCGGAATTTTTGCCGGAAACGGCGAAAAGGTTGTGCCCGTCACCATTCTGCGTGGAAAGTAGCCTCAATGGAGCCCCGTTTCAGCGCAGATGACATCCCGCCCGAGCACGCCGAATCCCATGCCGCGGCGTGGATCCGCGGGCTCGCCCTCATCGCGGGCATCGTCCTTCTTGTCGTGCTCGCGCGGGCGCTCCCCTTGGGCAGTTGGATTGCGGAGTTCAACCACGTTGTCGCGAATCTCGGGCCGGCCGGCGTCGTCATCTATGTCGCTGTGTTCGCGGTGGCGATGATCCTCTTTGTGCCGGGAACCTTTTTTGCGCTGGGGGCGGGCTTTGCCTTTGGCCTCGGCTGGGGGATGGTCGCGGCGGTGGCGGGGGCGACACTCGGGGCCACGGCGGCTTTTCTTATCGCCCGCTACGCCGCCCGCGACTGGGTGCGCGGGTGGACGCGTGAACGCCGCAAGCTCGAGGCGCTCGACCGCGCGGTGGCGCGCAAAGGATGGCGGGTGGTGGCGCTCCTGCGGCTCTCGCCGGTATTTCCCTTTCCGGTGCTCAACTACGTCCTCGGGCTCACGGGAGTGCGCCTCGTTGCCTACGTGGCCGCCACGGCGGCGGGCATCGTTCCGGGCACTTTCTTGTATGTGGCGATTGGCTACGCCGGGCGTGCCGGTTTGCAGCCGTCACCCGAGCCCGGCGGCGATCTTCGGCTCGTCATCCTCGCCGCGGGGCTCCTCCTTGCGCTTGCAATCACAGTCTATCTGACCGCCTACGCCAGGCGCTTGCTGCGCATCGAAGAGGCTTGGGAAGACGCGCACCCCGAACACGATTAATTCTACTTTGTCGGAATGACGTCGGGCCTCTGCAAAGGCGGCGACGGATAATTACCTCCGGGGATCCTCAAGGGCACGGAACGTCGCGCGTGAGCGCGCCACCGCAAGGTCCACATTGTCGAGCACGTCGACCGGGCGGCACGGCGGCGGGCGCTTCAGCATGGCAAGAACCCGCGCCCCGTCTCCCCATTCCAGCCATTCACGGCTTCCCAGCGCACGCCCCTCCGTGAGAAACCGCGCCCGTAGCCGCAGCAATTCGTGCGGCTGCAGCTCCCCGCCGTTATTCACTGCTTCCAAAAGCGCCTCCGGGTCGATACGCGCGCCCGTGCCGTCGCCCTTTGCCCCCGCTCCCTTCCCTAACATCAACAGACGGTAGCACGCCAGCGCTTCCGCCGTGTCTTTCGCCGCCGGGAAGCACGCGGCCAGCGCGCGGCGGAGATCCTCCTTCCCGGCAAGCGCCTCCGTGTAGCCGCACCAGCGGTAGTTCTCCGGCAGATCCGCAAGACCCGCCCGCACCGCGTTCAAGTCGATGTAGGCCGCGATCAGCCCCACCAGCCAAGGCG
>SKLD01000373.1 GCA_007123395.1 Opitutales bacterium | reverse complement strand
TTCCGCCGGTGCCTCGCTGAAGCTTCAGCCTACGGCCTCTTCCGCCGCGCACGGAGGCGCGCCCACCAGCGAAACCGATCCCTCAATTCCTTCATCCAAAACCATCCATCCGCCCTCAACAATCACAAATCAACAATCAAAAATCAGCCATCCCGCATCACCCATCCCCCATCCCCCATCAACCATCAGCCATCAACCATCGCCCGTCCCCTTTCAGCTTTTTCTCCTCCTCTTCCTCCCTCTCTGGCTCTTCGTCTACACCCTCTCCACGCCCCTCGGCAGCGACACCTTGCGCCGCACCCTCACGACGCACTGGCCCGTCCCGGCGGATTTCTCGCCCGACTACATTCTTGTCGCGGCGATGGGGCACATTCCGGCGGGCGATCCGTCCGGCGACGTTTTGAGCGAGGGGACGGCCGCGCGCATCGCCGAGGCGGCCCGCTGGTGGGAACAACACCCGCACGCCTTCCTTGTCATGCAGGGTGCGAGCGGCCGTCCGGACCTCGGCGACGACCACCAGGGCCGCCTCATGCAGCGCTTTGCCACCGCTTACGGTGTTCCTGCCGAACAAATTCTCCTTGAACCCCGCTCCCGCAACACCCGCGAGCACGTGAGCTGCTTCCTCGCCTTCGAGCAAGTCGACCCGGCCACGCCCGTCGGCGTCGTCACTTCCGACTGGCACATGCGCCGCACTGCCCGCGAGTTTCGCGGTTCCTTCGAGACGGTCCACTTCCGCGCCACCTATTCGCCCGTCGTCCGCGGCGTCAGCGTCCGCAACCTCACGCCGCGGGAACGGAACCTCCACGTCAGTTCGCTTTACCTCCGCGAGTGGATCGCCACGGTGTATTACCGGTTGCGGTGATCGGTGAGCCGGTGGTCGGTGAGCCGGTGGTCGGTGAGCCGGTGGCAACGCCTGAGCTCCATCGAGATCGGACGCGTCCTCGATGCCACGGCGGAATTGCGGGCGCGGCACTATCCGGTTTCTACGTTGCGACGGAGCCGCTCCTCCGTCGTCAAAATGGAGCGGAAAGCGTGCCTTCCGCTTGACACTCGTTTACGATCTGCGATTATGTAGACATGAGATCAAGGACGGTATCCACCCGCTTGGGTGAAGATGAGATCACTTTGCTGGATGACTTGGCGTCCCGTTCCGGGATGGATCGTGCGGGCATGACGAAGACGCTCCTGCGCCGGGGGTTGGCGGAACTGCGCTATGATGAAGCGGTGGCGGCCTATCGGTCCGGGAAGGTGACATTGAGCCGGGCGGCGGAAATGGCCGCCGTTCCCGTTTGGGATTTTATCGCCCGCATGCGGGAGCAGGGCCTCTCCCTGAATTACGGCGAGCAGGAATTGGAAGACGATGTGCGCGGGCAGTTTTGATGATCAACGCCGGTTGGTTTTGTGTGACGCGAGTCCGCTGATTTTTCTCGCCAAGTTGGATCGCCTGGAGCTGATCGCCAAAGTGACAGGGCGTCCCCTCGTTGTCCTCGATGGCGTTGTTCGCAAAGTCTTGAGTGATCGGGCGGGTCCTGTCGAGCAGCAGCGCTTGCAATCTTGGGTCTACGGAGTGGACGTGGTTCACCATGCAGGCGCCCTCGTCTCCTCGGATGCTTTAAGTGAAAGTGATCGGGCCACCTTGGCTTGGGCAGTGGAAAATAAGGCCGAGTGGTTGCTTGCGGACGAACGCCTCCTAAGACGGGTCGCGCAGTCCTATGGAATCAAGGTCATGGGTTTCTGCGGCATTTTGATCCAAGCCGCCAAGCGAGGCCTTCTTTCTCCGGAAGAAGCGCGTGAATGCGTAGATACCGCAATCCGCGACTACGGCTGTCGTCTTTCCGTGGAAGTCTATCAGAAAATTCGGATGCATCTCGACGCTTCCTAGCCCAGGGTTTTGGTTTTCCCCATTTCAGCGTTTCAGCATTTCAGAATTTCAGTGCTTCAGAACACCTTCCTCCATCAACCCACAACCATCAACCTTCCGGGGCTTCGCCCCTACAGGCCGGAGGCCCTCACCCAACAACCTTCCGGGGCTTCGCCCCTACAGGCCGGAGGCCCTCACCCCGCTGAGGCCCTCTATTTCGAGCGCGGCGACTACCCGCCCGACCAACGCCTCATCCTCCAGGCCGAGTCCTTCTTCGCCGACCCCGCCCAATCCCTCGCCGCCGTCTGCGCCTTCCTCGGGCTCCCCGCCCACGACTTCGCCCCCCCCCGCGCCGACAATCCGACGGGCCGCGGCAAGGAAAGGCCGGAACACTTCGACGCACTCAAAGCCGCGTTCGCGGAGCGCGGAGAGCTGAGGGCAAAGAGCAGAGAGCGGAGGGCAGAGAGCGGAGGGCAGAGAGCGGAGGGCAGAGAGCGGAGGGCAGAGGGCGTCCATCCCGGTGCACGCCCCTTCCAAATTACCGTCGCCCCCGTCGAATCTTCGGGGAAAATTCGCTACGCCCCTCGAATCCCGCGCGGCGAACCCGCCCCGTAGCGACGGAGCCCCGCCTCCGTCGATCCCTGTATTTCGCTAGCCAATTTTCGTGATTTCAGTCTATCGTGGCCTCCATGGATGAGAGCGATGCGCGGCCTTGGAAGCGCAAGCGGGATCTGCCGCGCCTGCCGAGGGCGTGGTACCAAGGCCGGGCATGGGTGTTCTGGACCCACACCGTAGACAAGCGGGCCACCGGTTGGCTGGATGACCGCTTCCACCTCCGCTTCCGCGAGTTGCTGCTCCACGCCCAAGCGCGCGAACACCTCGCCTGCCCGTTGTACGTGCTCATGCCCGACCACATCCATTTGATCTGGATGGGTTGTTGGGAGACGAGTGACCAAATCCTCGCCGGAAGGTATTTGCGCGGACAGCTAAACAAGCTGCTGCATCCGAGCCGCCTGCAGAAACAACCGCACGACCACGTGGTGCGCGAAAGCGAACGGGAGGCGTCGTCCTTCGGGGGATCATGGAACTATGTCGCGCGCAATCCCCTGCGGGCCGGTTTGGTGGATACTTGGCAAGATTACCCGTTTCTTGGGGCATTAATTCCCGGATTCGCCGGCTTGAAACCCGCGGCGACGGATTTCTTCCATTCGTTCTGGCGCGCCCACAGCGCCTTCACCGAGCGCATCAAAAGGTTGCGCGAAGGCGAATCAACGTCGTAGTCGACCCCGCGGCAGCCCCACAAACCGTTCCCCCCGTCGAATCTGGCGGGGCAGATTCGCTACTCCCCTCGATTCCGCGAGGCGAATTCGCTACGTAGCGACGGAGCCCCGTCTCCGTCGACCCCGCGCCCAAGCCGGTCGGCCCGTCCATCCCGGAGCCCCGTCTCCGTCGACCCCGCGCCCAAGCCGGTCGGCCCGTCCATCCCGG
>SKLD01000437.1 GCA_007123395.1 Opitutales bacterium | reverse complement strand
CGTTCCCCTTCCGTCTTGCCCGTCGGAAGCCAACTCCCAACCCGAAAGCAGTTATGAAAATCCCCCGTTTGTTTCTTACCTTGTCGCTTGCCGGCGCCATGATCACCGCACTGCAGCCGTTGCACGCCTCCCTGCCTGCCGACAACCCAGTCGCCGCCTTCTACGGAGAAAACGAATACCCTTGGACAGATGAACTTCCGTGGCACAACGTCGTCGACTTCACCACCTTCAACGGCGCGGACAACCACGCCCGCTTTGAAGCCGCTCAAGACGCCGTCGAGGCCATGGGCGGCGGCGTGATCTACTTTCCGCCCGGCACCTATGAGTTCTCGGACCACCTCTTTCTGCGCGACGGCGTTATCCTCCGCGGAGCGACGCCCACGCAGACGGATGCCAAGGAGTTGGACTTCGATCCGCCCTCCAAGCTCGTCTTCCCGAAATACGAGTTTGTCGCCGAAGGTGACGGCACGCCCGACGATACCGCCTTCAAGTTCATCCGTGTCGCCAGCGGACACCTCGGCAGCCACATGGGCGCCGTGTGGCTCGATATCAACCGTGCGGGCATCAATGTCTCGGGCGGCAACCCGGAGGCGCGGCGCAACCTCGTCTTCGGCGTCCGCAACAACAACGTCGCCGAAGCCTCCCCCCAAGTGCCGATCGAAGGCATGCACGGATGGCAGCGCCACAGTTGGCGCTTCACCCGCAATATCGGGGCCTACGCCTTCCGCTACCTCCTCGTCGCCAACAACCGCGTCAATGACAAGCATTGGCTCCAGCACCGCCGTATCGACGGCCGCGACACCTTCGGCATCGATCTCGACGACCCCGCGTGGGAGGTCGATGATTTCGAACAGCCCGGCTACCTCATCCAAGAGCAAAACGGCCAATGGGCCGATCCCAAGCGCGAACTTGAGGGTCACCAAGCCGTCTTCAGCTACACCGACCACTACGGCATCGTCGTGCGCGGCAGCGGCGGCGGCCTCTGGGGCGTCGCTCCGCACGAAAACCCCACCGTCTTCCGGCGCGACAAGACAATCCGCGACAACTGGGTCTACGCCACCATGCGCGTCAAAATGCACACCTCCGGCTGGGGCCTTGTCATCCGCGAAAACGTCCTGCGCGACCGCGAAGGGAAACAGCATTGGTTCCACCCCACGGGCCAGCGCCTCGTCAATCCCGCCAATACCCTCGAGAACCGCGGCATCGACTGGTCGGGTCGCCATGTGCTCATCGAAGGCAACGACGTCGAGGTCCACCGCCACCAAATGCGGGAAACCCACTACCGGAGCGTCGACGGCGAAGCGATCCTGCACCAAGAGTGCTGCGGCGGAAGCATCATCGACGGCGTCACCATTCGCAATAACGTCGTCAACGCATACATCGGCCTCTATAAAATTCCCTACCTCCGCAATGTTCTTATCGAAGGTAACACGATCAATCGCGGTCCGACAGTGGATGGCCTCGGTATTTTTGTCGATGCCAATACCAACAATCACATGAATCCCCTCTACAATGTGATTATTCGGAACAACACCCTCGACCGTCTGCCCATCCGCGTGCGCGGCAGCCTCCGTCCCGACGGCGAGCACACCAGTGTCGTCAGCGACAATGTCATCGACGGTGCGTCCATCAACGTCATGGACTACGTCGTCGCCGAGAACAACACCCGCCCCAACGGCGACCCCGTCACCGCGGGTGTTACCGAGGCCGAATACGACATCCCGTGGGCACCGGAACTCGACGTGCGTATCTCCACGCACCCCGACGACACCCGCGGAGGCGAGGTCGTCCGCCTCGTCGCCTCCGTCTTGAATGATGTGCCCGTCGAACGCGTCGTTTTCTACGACGGCACGACCGCGATCACGGAATTCACCGAGCCACCCTTCACCGACCTCGAATGGACCGGCGTGGCCTCTTCGAACGACCCGCTTTACACGGCGGTCGCCTACCAACCCGCCGTTGACGTCGACCGCACCTTCGTGCAGTTCACTTCGGAGTTCCCCACCGCATGGCTCGGCGACGATCCGGAAGCGCTTTACAATGATTGGTTACAAGCCCATTTCTCGGAGGAAGAGCGGAACATCCCGGACCTCCACCTCATCGACTTCAACGGCAACGGCCAACCCGCCCTCCTCGACTTCCTCGTCGGACGCGATCCAAAAGAACCCCACCCTCCGGTGCATCCGGAAATTGTCCGCGGGGAGAATGACACCCTCCGCGCCCACTTCCGCTTCCGACCCGCCCAACAGGTCGCCGCCGTCCTTGAAACCACCACCGACCTCAACACATGGACGCCCCTCCTCCAGTCCGGTGACTGGTCTCTCCAGACCGATGGCGACGACTGGATCCTCGAAGCCGACATCGCCCCCGGTGGCGATCCCGCCCTCATCCGCGTGCGCGCCACACGCCGGTAGCCCCATTCACTCACTCCCAAGGCTTCCATCCACCACGAGGCCACCGCCACCCGGGCGGTGGCCTCTCTGTTCCCAACCCACCGCTTTTATTATGCTCAGAGAAAATGAATCGTTGACAATTGAGCGAGCGCCGCGAAACAAACCTGATGGTTTTTTACCGTGGTAAATATTAATTGACGCATGTGTTGTTCTCAGAGATCAATTTGATTGACCAACCTCGTGGGATGGATAAGGGTCACTTGACCGGAAGCAGGTAGACGGGGCGGGCGCGCAGGAAGAGGGTGTTGGCAGGTTTGGCGTGAAGCTCCTTTCCGAATGGGTCGAAAATCCGGAAGGGCCCGTCGGGCAAGGTAACTTGCCGCGGTTCGCGGGCATAGGCCACCGTGGCGTGGTCAAAGAAAAACCAAACGGCACCTTCGCGCTCTTCGCGGCGGAGGAACGTGGCGGGGCCGAGGGTGCGGGCCATAAACTGAAAGGCGCGGCACGGTGCCGTTTGAAAGGCGGTGTCCCCTTCGGCGGTGAGCCCGAAGCCGCGCGCGGCGAGGCGCCACCACCACACGCGCCGCACGCACCCGGACGCGAGGCTGATGAGGAAGTAGCGCAGCATATACACCGCGTAGGTCTCCTCATCGACATGCAGTTTCGATTCGGGCCGCCCGGGAAACAAGTAGCCGCTTGCCATGGGTGAATAGGTGCCGGCCCCGGTCCGAGGCCAGTTTGTCTCGGTGACATAAAAGCCACCGGAACCATAATGCCGCGACAGAGCTTCTCCCAAGCAACATTTTTCAAGGAGCGAAAAACCAAATTGCTTATTTTCGGGGGCTCCCCGCCGGTCGACGTAGAGGTGGCAGGAAAGGCCATCGACTTCGCCGCGGATTCTCCGAAGGAGCGGGGGGTAGTAGTGGAACTCAAAGTCGTTCACGGGGGGGCCGAGG
>SKLD01000292.1 GCA_007123395.1 Opitutales bacterium | reverse complement strand
GCTTTCACTTTCTCCCCGGAGAGTGGCAACGCCCCCCAAACGATCAACTTCAACGCCTCCGCGAGCAGCGATCCGGAAGGCCAGCCGCTGAGCTTCTTCTGGGAATTCGGCGACGGGGCCACCGCCACCGGCCCGACGCCCTCGCACACCTACACCGAGGCCATCAACACCCAGGTGCGCCTCACCGTGACCGATCCGCAGGGCGCGTCCGCCCTCCTCGTGAAGCCCCTCAGCATTCTCGACGCGCAGGGCCGCCGCGCGCCCGAGCTGCCTCTCTCGCCCGAGCCCGATCCGGCCCTCCTGCCGGGTGTCGTTTTCCAAGTCTTCAACGCTGCCGATTGGCGGCGCACGATGGGCAATATCAATACCCTCAGCCCGCTCAACCAAGGCGTCATCCCCAATATCGACATCCGCAGCGGCCCGAGCGACCGCTTTGCCTACCGCTTCACCGGTTACCTCAAAGTCCCCGAGAGTGGCAGCCACACCTTCCGCGCGCGAGTGCGGGACAATGTCATCCTCCGCCTCGGCGGTCTCACCGTCATTGATACGGGGCGGGGGAAGAAGTTCAGCGGAACCGTCACACAAGAGTCCGCCGTGGGATTGGCGGCGGGCTACCACGCTTTTGAAATCGCTTTTCACGCCAGCGACTCGCTCTCCGGCGAATGGTTTCCCTTTCTCGAAATGTCGTGGAGCGGCCCCGCCTTCGGCCTGCGCGCCATCATGCCGGAAGATCTCTTCTGGGCACCGGGCCTCCCCGAGATCGACTTTCTTGTCAGCGCCGATCCCGCGCGGATGATCGTGCCGGAAACGGTCAATTTCATCCCCGACGATCCGGCGGGCACGCAGACCTTCCACCAACCGGCCCCCGGCCAACCGGTCACGCTCAACTTCGAGGCCGGTCCCTCCTCCGTGCCCGGCGGCGAGATCACCAATTACCTTTGGGATTTCGGCGGCGGGTCCGTCGGAGCCGGGCGCACCGCCTCCCACACCTTCGGCGCGGGCACTCATGTCGTCACGCTCACGGTGCAGACGGATTCGGGGGCGCTCTTCACCGTCGGTCGCACCATCCGCGTGGTCGCGCCACCGGCCCGCCTCGACTACAGCCGTATCCACGCCAAGCGCACCACCGCCAGCGGGCAATTTCTTCCCACGACCGGGCCCGACATGCTTTTCCGCGGCGACCCGACCAGCGGGCGCTGGCTGGTGGACGCCTCAGAGGGCTTCATTGAGCTGCACTTCGAGTACGGCGGCGGTCGCCACGCCTACGTGATCAACGAATACACCCTCACCAACCCGCCCGCATGGAATGACCGCGACCCCAAGGACGTCGTCTTCAGCGGCACCCTCGACGGGGTAACATGGGAGGTCATTGATGTGCGCAACGACATCGACTGGGAAGGCCGCACGCGCCACACGAAGTCCTTCCCCGTCGCCAACACGACCGCATATTCCGGCTTCCGCTGGGACATCGTGCCCCACGCCCAATCCCCCCAAGGCTGGTTTGTCGAAATCCATGAGATCCAGATTTTCGGCGATGCCGGGGCCCAGCCGCAGATCCGCGCGCCCGTCGCCGACTTCGATGCCCCGGCCGGCGCCGAGCGCCGCCAACCGGTGACCTTCGACGCCCGCGCCGCCGTCAGCCCCGACGGCTACCCGCTCGTCTATTTCTGGGACTTCGGCGACGGCCAAACCCTCCACACGGTCGACCCCGTCGTGACCCACCGCTACTTCGAGGAAGGCACTTTCCAGGCGCGGCTGTATGTGCGCGACACCCTCGGCAACCTCGCCGCTTCCTCTACCCACACCATCGCTGTGGGGCCGCTCACGAACCGCAACCCCGTGGCCTCCTTCGAGATCACTGACCTCGGTGGGCTCTTCATTTTCGACGCCTCCGCGTCCTTCGATCCCGACGGCGACCCCATCGATTTCCGTTGGGATTTTGGTAATGGTATTGCATCCGTCGGTCCGTTCACGAGCCACCACTTCGCTCCCGGCCTCTACGCTGTCACCCTCACGGTCACGGACGACCGCGGCGGCCGTTCCACTCTCTCGCGCATGGTCGACGCCCGTCCGGCGGTGGAGGTTCCCTCCATCAACATCAACTTCACGACGAGTTTCCTGCCCCTCCATCTCCAGCCTTACGAATATGCCGGGGCCCGCCCCGCGCGCAATTGGAACAACCTCAGATCCAACGCCGAAGCCGGCGCCGTCCTCGATAACCAAGGCCAGTCGGTCCCCGTTTCCGTAACGGCGACCGGCACGCGCAATTTCCGCAACGCCACCCAACCCGTCGACAACGGCCTCGCCCGCATGCTCGGCACCCAGTGGTTTGCCAACGGCAGTTCGGCCACCTACACCATCGGCGACATTCCCTACGCCCTCTACGATGTGTATGTCTACTTCGCGGGGGCCCGCGGCTCGCCCCCGCGCACCCAGCGCATCACCGTCGGCGGTGTCTCCAAATTCATCCGCGACGACACCGGCGCATGGAATGGTGTGCTCGAGGAATCAACCGCGACGAGCGCCGCCGATGCGGTCGATGGCCCCGCCTACGTCGTCTTCCGCGATGTTTCCGCCGCCGACCTCGTCATCTCCTTCACCGAGATGAGCGATCCCGGCGCGGCCGGTATCCAGATCGTCTCCGCCGAAGGCGCGAACCTCCGCCCGAGCGCCCTCTTCGCCGCCACCCCCACGGAGGGTCAGGCACCCGTCACGGTGAATTTCGATGGCTCCGCCTCCTTCGACCCCGACGGCTTCATCGAGACCTACGAATGGGACTTCCTCGGTGACGGTTCCTGGGTCGAGGGTGCCGCCACGGCCCAGTTCACCTACCTCTTACCCGGCACCTACGAGGCCGCCCTCCGTGTCACCGACAACCGCGGCGACAGCGATGTCGCGACCCGCGAAATCGTTATCACCGGCGAGCCCCCGCCCAACCAGCCGCCCGTCGCCTCCATCACGACGAGCCGTCTCCTTGGCCAGGCTCCCCACGCCGTGCAGCTAGACGCCTCCGCCTCCTTCGACCCCGACGGCGAAATCGTCGCCTTCCAGTGGGACTTCACCAACAACGGCACCTTCGATGCCACCGGCCCCTTGGCCACGGCGACCTTCAGTGAGCCCGGCGAGTACACCATCCGCCTCCGCCTCACCGATGACGAGGGCGACCATACGGAGTCCTTTGTCAACGTGACGGTGACGGAGGACGACCCCGACAGCCGCCTCATCGTCGACTGGGGGCACACCGTCCATCCGGGCCTCATCCGCGGCGGTGCCGACCCCGTCGTCAGCGCCATCGATCTCTCCGGCAATGGCATGGCTGACGACCGCCAGCTCGAATTCCCCTTCAGCCTCTCCACGCCACTCACCACCACCGAGGCGGATTACACCGATGTGCCCGTCTACGGCGGCCTCCGCATCGGCGCTTTCGCGCAGGATGAAGTGGCCCTTGTCGAACGCACCTTCGGCGGCTTCTTCCGCCTCCTCCCGGAAGCTGCCGGAGCGCCCGCAGGCTCCGATACGCGCGTCTCATGGGGTCCGTCGAACGACATCCTCGACGACCGTTGGATGAACATCGGCAACACCGCCACAACCACGCCGACGGGGACTATCGCGGGCACCGAAGGCACCTTTCGCTACCGCTCGCACACCACCGCCGTGGTCACCAACATGACCTACGACAATCCGCCCGAGAGCCCTCACTTTGGCCACGCCATCTCCCAATGGAATGCGGGCAATGTCCCCAACGTCTTCCTGCGCATTGAAGGCCGCACCTCCAATGCGCCCGACGGCGACTTCATTCAAATCAGTAACACCACAAGCGGCTCTGACCACGGAGCCACCCTCGTGTGGTGGGAGCTGCCCGAGGCCCACAACGCCGCCGCCGTGCCTCTCGAGGTCGAGTCCCTCGTCGGCGGCGCGGGCGCATGGGCCATCGCCGTGCGCGACGGCGATCAGTGGTATTTGGGCCAGCCCGGCCAGATCAACGTTGCCTCCCTCGACGCCATCCAGTGGACGCCCTACACCCCCGTCGACGGCGATCCCGTCCGTCTCTTTGCCAATGTCACCGGCACGGATACCGTGGGCAACCTTGCGGATTTGGAATTTGAGAGCCGGGTCTTTGGCAACATCACCGCCATCGGTCTCTACAGTGAGCGCGTGGCCAGCAACCAGGGACGCTCCGTGCGCATCTTGGGCTTCAACGTCCGGCCCGGTGTGCCCGAGCCCGTCTTCCAGTTCCACCTCGCCGCCCTCTGGACGAAGGACCACTTCCTCAACGGAGGGGATGCCGCCAACGTCGTCTTCAGCGACGATAGCTTCCTCCGCCTCGTCGGCCTCGAAGTGCCCGGCGCGCCCGCCGATGTGCGCTGGCTCGTGCGTGAAGGCACGGGCACCTACTGGGTATCGGAAGCCGTCACCACGACTGCGGTCGGTTCGCCCGAGCTGACCTTCGCAAGCCACCGCGAGGACGGCAACTTCGCGCCATGGAACCCGCTCACCGGCCTGCGCTTCGATGCAAGCGCAGTCGTGTGGGAAGCCAAAAAGTTTAGCAACATCACCGCTGTGGGCTTCCTCCTCGACCGCGACATGGCCGCCCCCGCGCCGCAAGCGCTCGCCTTCGACCGCTTCGAAGCCGCCCTCCGTCTCCTCCCCGCGACATCCGCCGACGGCTTCGTCGACTGGGCTGCCGCCAACAACCTCACGGGCGGTCCGACCGGCACCACCGGCGGCCTCGAACATCTCCTGCGCTACGCCCTCGGGGGCGACGCCACCACCCCCGCTGGCGACCTCCTGCCCGTCCTGGGCCGCGTGCCCACGGAAACGGGCGCCCGCCTGAGCCTCACCTTCGCGCGCATCGCCGACCCCGAGCTGACCTACGCCGTCTGGGCCAGCGACGACCTCATCGACTGGGGCACGGAACCGATCTGGTCCTCCACCGGCGCGGAAAACACTCCCGCCGCCGCCACCATCGAAGACCACCTCGACCTTTCCCCCGGCGCTCCCCGCTTCCTCCGCCTCTCCATCGACCTGCCCTGAGCGGAAGCAGTACGACGGACCGAACATTCCCCGGACCTCCGCACAAAACTACATTGTTCGAAAATTACATGCCTCAAAACCGGGAACGCCACCGACGCGGGGAACAACACCGGTGGTAATCCCAGCCGCCCAACCTAAGAAACCCCCACCAATACCAACTATATTTCTCAAAGAAATTTTGCTTGCAATGGATCTTTCGTGCGCGCCATGGTGTGGAGCTGTTGTGCATTGGATGATAAGCACGACTATTTTCTTGAAGAAATATAAAATTCAAAAACTAAATTAATCGATTATGGGCGAAATTCGTATAAAACGTGAGGACGGGCCGGCGGTTTATCATGTGACATCGCGGGTGATTCAGAAGCGTCGCTTGCTGTTGGAGGGTCAGCGGGAGGTGTGGGTGGCGGCGCTGCACCGCGCGGCGGAGTTCAGTGGGGTGGAAGTGATCACCTACTGCGTGTTGGAGACGCACTTCCACATTCTGGTGCGCATTGATCCGGCGGCGCGGATGTGTGATGACGCCACCTTGGTACGGCGTTACCGGGTGCTCTACGGGGAGTCGCGCGCGCAGTGGAGCGGGCTCAACGCGGACGAACTGGCGCACGCGCTCGCCGACGACCCGCCGGAGACGGCGGAGGCCCTGCGGGAGCGGCTGCGGCGGCGCATGGGGGATGTGTCGGAGTTCATGCGCACCTTGCGCCAGCGCTACACGCGCTGGTTCAATCTCGCGCACGGGACGGCGGGGACGCTGTGGGCGGAGCGCTTCGGCAGTGTGCTCGTGCAGGACACGCCTTGGCTGGTGGGCTTGATCGCGGCCTACATCGACTTGAACGCGGTGCGGGCGGGCTTGGCCGATCTTCCGGAGAACTACCGTTGGTGCGGCTACACGGAGGCGCTGGCAGGGAACGAGACCCTCTGTCGTACGCTGGCCGCCTGCTTTCCGGCGGCGAAGGACACGGCGGACGCTTTGGCGTGCTACCGTCTGCTGATGTTCGGGAAGGGAGCGGGGGCAAAGGGCGACGGCAGTGGTGTCCGTATCGATCCCGAAGCGCTACTGGAGGCGGTGATGAAGGGCGGGGAGCTGCAGCCGCACGAATTGCTGCGGCTGCGCGCGCGCTTTCTGACGGAGGGCCGGGCGCTCGGAACGCGCGATTGGCTGGAAGAGGGAGAAGGCGCGCGGATTCTTGCCAAGCTGAAGCGCCCGCCGCCGTGCCGCCCGGTGGAGGTGCTCGACAATGTGGATTTGGCGGTGGCGCGTTCACGGACGGGATACCGCGTCCTCGAGGATCCGCGGAGGTGATTGTCCGTCACCGCCTTTGCAGCGGCTCAACGTGATTCCGGCAAAGTAGAGTTATCGGACAGGTTGAAGGCGGCGGTTCCCGCCCCTTTTTATCGCCCTCCGCGCTCCTAGCGAATGATGACTTGCGCACCGGATCTCAGCGTACCGTCGTCGCTTCACACGTGCGGAGCGCCTCGCGTACGACGGATTCCGGAATGGTGGCGCTGCTGATCCAATCCAGTTTCGCGCTGTCGGCGCCCGGCATGGGCCGGACCTGCACCGCTTCTTCCGCGATTTCGAACAAGCGCCATCCCGACGCCGTCGGCAGAACCGCTTTGAAGCGGAGTATGCGCGCGCCGTCCAAACCGCTCTCCGCCCAGTCCCGAAGACATTCGGTGAAGCGTGTTTCGCAGACTGGCGGCAGTGCGTCCGCCGTGAAACCGCCGGAGTGTTCTCTGTGCTCGTGTAAAGGATGGAAGCGCGGGTCCGCCGGACCGTCCGGTCGCGCCTCCGCGCCGCTATCGGCGAGGAGTTCGGGCGGAATCCGACCGTATGTGGTTTCGACAACGGCGAGCTTCGGCGGGTTGAGGCGCGCCGTCCATTCGCGGAACCGCTCCAGCTCCTGTGCCTTGCATTGGTCGATACGGTTCGCCACGAGCACATCGGCGTGATCGATGAGCGCGGTGAAGAAGGGCAGGCTCTTGTAATGTGCTTCTCTCGTGCGCTTCGGGTTGAGGAGAGCAAAGGTTCGCCCGCGGCGCAGCCCGAGCGCCTCGCAGGTGCGGCGCAGATAGGCCACGAGGTCCGGCATGATGGCGAGACCGCTCGGCTCCACGATAATCCGGCGCAGGCCGGGCCGCTTCATCACCGCCTCAAACGCACGGTGGAGATCCGGCATGGAGGAGCAGCATAGGCAACCTCCCGGGATGTTTTGGATCTCAATGTCCAGCATGCTGCTCTTGAGAATCTCACCGTCGAGTCCCGTCCGGCCGAAGTCATTCACGATCACCGCGCTGTCTCCTGCGTCCGGCATCGACTTCAGCAAGTTCAGGATCGCGGAGGTCTTGCCCGCGCCGAGCGGGCCGGAGATGACATGGCAGGTAATGCGTGGTCTCATCTGTGCGATTCATGCAGGGCGATCCGCCCGTGGCGACCCCGTTTCACACTACATCGCGTGTGTTGCATGGACGGGGGGGAATCCAAATCAATCACGTGACTTCCTGATTTCCGCGCCGGTTGTAGGCTAGGTAGAGGCGGCCCATCTCCCAGTCATAGAGCGCGTGGAGTGCGATGACCGGTAGCAAGGATGCGCCGAAGAGATACAGAGCGCCGAAGGCGAGTCCGGCGAGAAAAACGATTCCCGCGAATCGGGTGCCTTGGTAGCCGTGCGCCATGGCGAAGAACGCCGCCCCGCCGGCGACCGCCCCGAACACCCCCACAAAGGGCGTGAGAAACCAGATCATGAACCCGCGATAGAGCGTCTCCTCGCCGAGCCCTGCTCCGAGACAGAGATTCATCCACGATTTTTGCTCGGATTCGTTGTGTGGGGTCATGGCGCGGAGGTGCTCCGGAGCGATGCGCACGAAGGCGCGTTCGAAGCCCGGCGAGGCGGCGAACCGGTCGACCGCCCGCCGCAGGGCCAGCCAAACCCCCGCGACCAGCCCGCAGGCAATGAAAAACCGCGCCGAGGCCGGCGCGCTGTAGCCGAGGTCCTCCGGGCGCGCGTGGCCGAGAAACACGGGGAGCAGTCCGAGGCCGCCGAGGATGAGCAGCAGAATCGCCTGATGCCGGTAAAAGGGCGGGCGCGTGTGTTCGTCGAGCGCGCTGAGCATCTCCCGCACCCTCTCGCGCTGGAGGTAGGCGGTCAACGGTACGGCCAGCGCCGCAATCACAAAAACAATCACCGCACTGAGCGGGGGAAACGATGCTCCGGCTCCAATCATGCTGCGAATCTGGATGGCCCGCTTCCGCGCGGCGATTGTTTTCGCGGTTGGCCTTTACGCCGCGCGCTGCGGACAGGTCAGGACGGATCGCGCGGCAGGATTTCGACGCGGCTTTCGTGGAGCCGGCGGTTCGGGAGCACGACCTCGCCGGAGTCCGTCTGTAAACGCGTGACCGTCGAGTCGATCTTGAGGATCGTTCCCTCCACGCCGCCTGTGCGGATGCGGTCGCCGGGGCGGTAGGTGGCGGTGAGAAAACCGCGTGCGAGCAGGCTTTCCGTCAGGTGCCGCGCGCTTAGGGCGAAGAGCAGTCCGCTGCCGAGTCCGCCTAGCAGGAGCACACCGAGTCCGCCGAGCAGGACCGTCGTCGAGGCCCATCCGAGGTAGTCCAGCGCCACGACGAGCGCGAGGAGGAAGACGCCGGCTCGCGCGCCCGCGCCGAAGATATCGGGGGCGGGAAGGCCCAGCAGCCGCGCGCCTGCTGTCGAGACATTGCGCGCCAGCTTTCCGAGGATCAAGCCCAGCAGGAGCAAGATGAAGACGACAAGCACGTGCGGCACCAGCGCGGCCACGGTCCGCAGGAAACCGGCGGCGGCGTCGAGCCCCATCCGGTCAAAGGCGAGGACGAGGGCCGAGTAGAGGATGGCGACGTAGAGAATCCAGCCGACCGCTGTGCTCGGGCGCCCGCCGATGTCGTGGCGCTCCAAATACGCGCGCAGGCCGACGCGGTCGGCGACGACATCGAGCCCGGCGGCGCGGAGCAGGCGGGCGGCCAGCGCGCGCAGCAGCACGGCCGTGATCCAGCCGACGACAAGGATCAGCAGACCGAGCAGAAAGGCCTCGCCGTAGGCACCGATGAGGTGGGCCGTTTTGTCGAGCACGCGCGTGAGGGCTTCCGTGAGGACGCCGGAAAAGGTTTCTCCGGCAGGTTGGACGGGTTCTTCAGCAGGTGTCATAGGATCAATCCTTAAAGATGGTTTTCACGGTCCGGACCGGCTTCTCGAAGCGCTTGAGAAGGGCGTCGATCCGATGTTCGATGAATGCTTCCGACCGCCCCGCCCATGCGTCTGTGCGCGAATCGACGGTCTTGAGAATCCGCCCGGTCCTTCCGGCGCGGACGGTCATGAAGTCCATCGCGCTGGCGAGGCCCGTCTGTGGATCGAGGTCGTTGCGCAGTTGGAAGAGCACGGCGCGCGGTGAACTCGCGCCCGCTTCGCGCAAAGCGAAGAGAGTGCCGAGGACGAGGATCTGCGCCGTGCCGGAGAGCAGAAACAGGATGTGGAGATTGGTGAGCGTCCAACGGCCCGCCTGCACCTGCAACCCTTCGGTGGCGCTCAGAAAGATGCCGCCGACGATGGGTGCCACGGCCACGGCCAAACCGAGCGACGTGTTGAATGCGGCGATGTAGAAGGAGCGGCCTTGTTCGGGCGAGAGTTTGATCAAGGCGTTCACTTGGGCAAGGAGCAGCGCGGCGTAGAACATGCCGGAGGCGATGTGCGCGAGGACAAGCGCGTGATAATACACGCCCTCCTGCGCCACCACCCAGATTAAGGGAATCAGCGCGTGCGCGAAGCCGGCCACAATAAGGATTGGCTTGTTGCCCATTTCGTCGGCGATCGGCCCCCAGATGCGCAGCATGAAAAGCGAGGCGAGGGTCGCGAAGGTGATCAACCACGTGATCGTGGCGAAATCCACGCCGAGGTTCTCGATCATGTAGACGGCGTAGAACGGGCCGGCCATCTGCGTGACAAACATGAAGAGGCCCACGTAGATGATCAGCGCACGGAACGTGCCGTCCCGAAAAGGGGAGAGAAGCGCCGCCCACGTGAGCCCGTTGACGCCCGGCGGGGGCGGACCCGCCTTGGGATCGTACACGCGCGACAGATACCATGAGGAAACAATGCCGAGCACGAGCCCGACGGAAAACAAAATCAGGTAGCCGAAGGGATCCTCGCGCCCGCGCAGACCCTCCCAGAAATTTAGAAACGCGCCACCGGCGAGGACCACAACCATGCCCGCCGCCGCGCACACAATGTTCCGCCGTGCGAAAAACCGCCCCCGGATGTCACCGGGAATCAGATCGCTCATCCAACCCAGCCAAGCGACACCCGCGACCGATCCGAGCAGGCACGACATTCCGACGAGCGCGACCAGTATCCAGATGCGTGGATCCGCCGCGTCGCCGAACACCAGAAACGGCAGCCCGAGGATCGGCAGCCAAAAGAGCCGCGCGGCCGTCACGCTGATAATGCAAAGGATGCGCCGGTGCCCGTAGCGTTCGACGAGGATCGACCCGATGACCTGCGCCATGTTGGCCGAGACCGGAAGAGCGGCGAGTATGCCCACTTGCAGTGCAGTCGCCCCGAGCACGTTGAGGGCGAACCCGACCAGAAAAATCCCCCCGCAGAGTGAGCCCATCATCGTCGCAAACGCCCCGTCATAGACGGACATGCGCAGCGCGTGCTCCGTTTCCTTCGGCAGACTCATTGCTGGGCACATTGATTCATACCTTCCGCGCCGGTGCAAGTAGTGCGCCAAATTCGATTCTCCCGTGGCCCACCGCGTGCGCAATGTATCTTTGTCAATATTGATATCTTGCGTTGTTGTTTATTTTGACAGCAAAATATTACATTGTTGATTATTTTCGATCGGTCGGGTTGGCCTGATCGGGAAAAGCGGTTTCTCAGCGGGCGAAGTTCTCCGGAAGAATCAAATCGCCTTTTACAACGGCACCGGAAACCCAGCGGCCGATGGGGGTGCGCTCCCAGCCGGAGGCGTATTTCCGGGCCGTGATCCACCACACATACCAATCGTCGCTGTCGGCCTCCTTGACCGGGGCGGCGAAGTTGAACTCCTCCCAACGGTAGTGCCAAGTGGTCTCCGTGCCGCTGAGGGTGATATCGCCAGACAGGCTGAATTCGACATTCCGGATTTCCGCGCGGCTGACTTCCTTCTCACGCTCGACGATATCCGGGCTTGTGAGGACGATGGGGCCGTGCTCTCCGAATCCATACCGCGGTTCGGCGAGGATCTTCTTGGCGACGGCGATCCGCGCGGGATCGGTGCTCCGTGGCTCGGGTAGTCTTGAATCGCCGAGGGCTTTGCGCCGGTTTTCGGCGTAGCGCGCGCGCAGGGCGTGGATCTCTTCAATGCGCGCCATCACGTTGTCGGACGGTTCCCGGCCGAGGGCGCGCTGGAAGGCGGCGGCGGACGCGACAATGGCAAGCTGCCGGTCCAGTTCACCGTAAACATCGGCAGCGGCGTCTTCGCGGAGAAAGGCGTTCATGCGATGCGCCGGGTTTTCCGGATCGAGGGACCGGTAGTAGTCGAGGTCGCGGTTTTGCGCTCCGAACGCGGCCTGCAGGTTGCCAAAGGTTTCCTGGAAGGCTTCATCGACGTTGCGGATGGTCCGCCCGGCGACGTTGTGGAGGCGGTCGAGATCCTGCCGGTCGTAGGCCGCCCCCTGTTCCACGGTGCCTCGGGTGAGCGGGAGATGCGCTGTGGCGGCGATTCTCTCGATGGTCGCGATTGCGTCCTCGGCGAAGTTCTTCGCGGTGGTGGCGCGCGAGGCCCAGCGGAAGGCTTCTTCGTCGGTGAAGGGAGCGGGCAGCCACTGCGGGGCCGTGTGTTCGCGCAATCCGGCGTCGATGGCGGCGAGGGTTGCCTGCACATCGCCGGTCTCCGCTTGCTGGCGGGCGCCTTTGCGGGCGGCGAAGGTGAAGAGGTTTTCAAGGTCGGCGAGTTGGGCGGCGGCGGCTTGCACATCGGGATCGTCTGTCTGCGGAAAACGGTCCAACGCCGCGCGGAATCGGTCGATGCGTTCCTGCCACTGCTGGAAGTGTGCCGGGTTTTGAAAAGGGGCGATGCCGCCTTGGTTGAGCGTTTCCGCCGCGGCGGCAATGTCGCGGGCGAGGCGTTGGACGCGCGCCCGTTCGCCGGATACAAGGGGACGGGGGGCTTCCGC
>SKLD01000087.1 GCA_007123395.1 Opitutales bacterium | reverse complement strand
CGCGGAGAAAATACCCGGCCCGTCGCCACCTCCGTTACCGGATGTCCCGTTGAGGTCAATCATGAAGACCCACGCGCCCGCGGAAGCATCGCCACCGCCGGCATAGGCCCAGCCATCAAGATCGTGGACGTAGAAGAATGGATACGTGTCCACCGTCACCCAACCCATCCATTCGCCGGTGTCCACCCATCCGTCATTGACCACATAGTCGGAGAAGATGCCGGGGCCCATCGTAATGACCTCACCGCCGGGGCGCGGGGGCAGCGTCAGGTTTTCTCCCGTGCGGTCGAGAAACAGGTTGTCAAAGTAAGTGGGGGCTCCCGTGGTTGCGTTGTCGCCGGCATTTCCCCCGAGGCGCATACGCCAGGTGCGCAGCGGGTCGAAAGTGAGGTTCCGCCAGCTGTAGTTGGAGGTTACTTGGGTGACCTCAGCGAATTCTCCTCCTTGAACGTGGAGATTCCATGTGAAATCAACCGGATTGACGACCATCCAAAAGCGATACCAAGCATTCGACGCTTGATCTTCGGTGTAGTTCGGCGAGTAACCCGTGCCATTGTGCGCATTCGCCCCCGGCAAGCCGAGGCGGTGGACGGTCGAATAGGCGCCGAAGGCGTAGCCCGCTTGCCACAGTCCTTCGTCATCCAAAAAGAACCATTCATCCGGAGTGTCCGGGTGCAGGCCGAAAACACGGTCGGCGGTGAGATCGCTCTGCGCGAGTTCGTAGAAAAGCGTAAAGGTGTTGGTTGTGGGGAGTTCACCCAAATCGATCCCCACATCGAGCCAGTTGAATCGGACCGTTCCTTCCGCCGCCGAGAGGGCAAAGCCTCCAAGGTCGTCGAACGGACGGGGAACGATGCCCCAACTGCTGTCCCACGCATCATCAGGCTCGTTCCGGTCGAGACGGTTGTCAATGACCCACGCCTCAAGGCTTTCTTCGGTTTCAAAATCGGAAATCAGTTCCCATTCCGCAGAGGCCGCGAAGGGAAGAACGAGCCCGGCAACAAGGGTGGTTATGAGTATTTTTTTTTTTTTTTTCTATTTCCTTAGGTTTTTGATATTCAATACAGGTCCTTTAGAGGTAGCCTGCCGCTGAAACCGAACGGTTCCCCTACCCTATTTAAAGGCATAAACCCAAGCGCCCGATGAAAGGGCTGCCTCGCTTCCAAGGACCCATGCATTTGATGAAAGCATGTAGACATGGGGATAGGACTCCACATAAACCATTCCCATCCAGTCGCCGGTGTCTACCCAGCCGTCATCCACCGAAAACGCGGAGAAAATACCCGGCCCGTCGCCACCTCCGTTACCGGATGTCCCGTTGAGGTCGATCATGAAGACCCACGCGCCGAAGGGCGATGCGTTGCCGTCGGAGTATCCCCAGGAATCGAGAACGTTGATATAGAAGAAGGGATAGGTGTCCACGGTGACCCAACCCATCCAGTCGCCCGTATCCACCCAGCCATCCGCCACGATGTAATCGAAGAAAACACCCGGGCCCCTGAGAATGACCTCACCGCCGGGGCGCGGGGGCAGCGTCAGGTTCTCGCCCGTGCGGTCGAGAAACAGGTTGTCAAAGTAAGTGGGGGCTCCCGTGGGCGTTCGGTCCGCCGTCTCACCTTGAAGGCGCAAGCGGAAGGTGCGCAGGGGATCAAAGGTGGCGTTTCGCCAAAAGTAACCGGTGTCAACGGCAGTGGTCACCCGGGTGACCTCCTCGAACTCGCCGCCTTGGGTGTAGAGATCCCAAGCGAAATCGACGGGGTTGACGACCATCCAAAAGCGGTACCAGACTTGGGGTTGTTGTTCGTCGGAGTAGTTGTCCGCGTAGCCCGCGTTCCCCGGAGCGGCCCAGACATTCAGCCCGGCGTCCCCCATCCGGTGAACGGTCGAGTAGGCCGCCCAAGCGTAATTATCACTCCAAGTGCCATCACTCTCGTCAAACGTGAACCAAAAGTCCGGCGTATCCGGATGCAGGCCCATAATACGAGAGCCGGTCAAGTCCGTTTGCGCAACTTCGTAAAAAAGCGTGTAGACGTTTGTCGTGGGCAGCGGTCCCAGATCGATGCCGACATCGAGGATCTGCCAACGAACGGTTCCTTCCGCTGCCGAAAGCGCAAAGCCGCCAAGGTCGTCGAACGGACGGGGAACGATGCCCCAACTGCTGTCCCACGCATCATCGGGCTCGTTACGGGAGAGGCGGTTGTCAATGACCCACGCCTCAAGGCTTTCTTCGGTTTCAAAATCGGAAATCAGTTCCCATTCCGCGGAGGCCGCGAAGGGGAGAACGAGCCCGGCAACAAGGGTGGTTATGAGTATTTTTTTCATGGTATTCTATTTCCTTAGGTTTTTGATATTCGATACAGGTCCTTTAGAGGTAGGTTCAAAAGTTGACTCCGAGGCTCAGCCGGAAAGTCGTCGGGTTGTAGTAGCGCAGGGTGCGGCGGCGGACGGTCTCGCCGGCGTTCGGCTGTCCCTCGGGCACGACATAGTTCGCGTAACTGTGCCCTTCCGTGTCGTTGGTGATATTGAAGACGTTGAGCTGCAGCCGCCAGCTCATGTCCGACCACTTCCAGTTGTAGGCGAGCATGCCATCCACGACAAACCGTGACGGCACGGGCGGCGTGCGGTAGGGATTAATCCTCGCATCGACACCGCCAAGCGGAATGGACGTCTGGGACTCGGAGACATAGCGCGCGCCGAGGCCGACATCCAAGCCCTCCAATGGACCTTCGCGGAAACTGTAGCGATTCCAGATGGAAGCCGAATGCTGCGGCGCGAAGAAGAGGCTAATACCGACGATCCCGCCGGTCAATGTTGTCGGATCGAAAGGATCTTCAAAAGCGTCCCGGCCGAGGAAGTAGACCCACCGGTCATAGGGGGTGCCGAGGTTTTCGCCGGTCTCCGGATGGGTGACGGGGACGAGGTTGAAGGGTTGCGTGACCTCCCGCTCAATATAGCTGTAGTTGAGAACAATCTGCCAATTTTCCGTGGGCATGAGCATGAGGCTCAGATCCAGCCCGCGGGACTCATCCTCCAAGGTGGCGTTGATCCCGTCGCCGGGAATCTGGACCATTGACGGATTGTTTCCCAGATCCTGAAAGTAGCGCCAGTCAAAGGGCACGCCGATATTCTGATTCCATGTCGCCCCGTCGGGAAGAACATACGGCGCATTGAAAGCATTCTCCACGGCTTGCTGCAAATCGCTGCCCTCTGGTATGCGCGAGGGCTCCACGAGGATATACGTGCCTGCGTCAGCGCCAACCGCCGTGGGAGACACAGCCGCGAGAATCCCCGCGGGAAAGTCGAATGTCCGTGTCTCCGGATTCGGCACGCGGGCGTAGGAAACCCCGAGTTCATCGAGATATGT
>SKLD01000548.1 GCA_007123395.1 Opitutales bacterium | reverse complement strand
TCAGCCCGATCGCGGAGGGTGGCCGGTAATAGGCACGCCTCTTCTTATCCGCTTCCTCTTTCGGTTCGTCATCGAGCGTCCCATACTCCTCCGTATCATCTTCAGCCAAATCATCCGCATCGCCAACGGCGATCAAATCCGTCTCCTCTTCCGGATCTGGAGGAAAAAGCAAACCGCATGGGTAGAGTTCGAGAGGCTTACACCGAATGCCTTGATCATCATCCAGTGAGGAAAAGGGGCCCACCATACAGTGCTCAAGCCACTGGTAAACCTTTTCGCGTACTACTTTCATTGCAGGAGATCTACCGCGAGACCCAAAATATTGTAAATGAAATTCCTCGGTCGGATAATTGCATAACTTCGGATACTGAGCGCAATCTTGTGGAAATTACCCGCGCCTACAACGAAGGAAACCGCCTCGCCAACTTCTGGGTAAAATAGTATACAACGTAAATGACCATTGACAAGTCCCGTTTCCTTCTCGAAACGCGCCACCGCCAACAACCCCGCGTCCGATGACAGCTCCGGTTTATCGAAGACAATCGAAAACGAGCCATGTTCCTCACGGGCAGGCCGATTTCGAATGGCATCGTTTCACACTATTCCATGATGCTTCGCAGATTTTTTTGGGGGGGGATCGGAGCAGGTGCCCGCCTATTGCCCGCCGGCACCGGAAGCAGGAAGCAGGGGTTACCACGCTAAACCACACTCAAGCGGCGGAACCGATCACGTCGCGGCCTTTGAGTTCGAAATACGGACAGGCGGCTAATAAGTGACGATCATTTGAGAAAACAGTTTCGAATCCATTGTCCCGCGCGCACATTAGATGAAGCGCGTCAGCGGCCCGTAACCAAACATCGGAAGCCAACTCACGGACGCTGTCAGCGGCAGCCTCATAGAAGGCGCCATCCATTGGAAGCCAGCGTAGAAAGCCGCCCGCTGTGTCCATGCGCATCTGGTCCATGCGCGCTTGGAGGCCCGCGTGGTCGATGGCTCCTTCGCGCAGTTTGCGATGAAAGACATAGGCGACTTCAACTCGACCGTGGGCGCAGCAGCCGATTGCCTTCAGGTCTGCGGCCAGTTCGCGCACGGGCCCACTGCCATGTTCCAGCAAATAGAGCTTCGCGATGTAGGCTGAGTCAAAGTAGCGGACCATCCGTCAGCCCTGGTCACGGTCTTCGGCCACGGCGAGGCTGCTGTCCAATCCGCCCACCGGTTCATGTTCAACGGCGGCAAAATCCGCGAGGAGCTTCCGCTCACTCCACTTCGCGCCCGTTGCACCGGACGGATCTTTGGAAAGAGGCCGTAACTCGGCCATCGGTTGCCCCCGGTGAGTCACTAATATGCTCCCGTGGGCCGCCGCTTTGCGAACGTAGTGCCCCGTGCGTGCATGCAGTTCTCGAATGGGAATCTGTAAGTCTGCCATTGACCTTGAAAGTGTCTCGTGAGACACGCAAAGTCAAGTCAGGTTTCTGCCGTCATCAGCCCGCTCGCGGATGGTGTGCGCACCGACAGGACTCGGCTGGAAAGCGAACCAGACAACCGTTCGCCACCGGCTTCTCTGAAATTCGAGCTGGCTGCCTCCTTCCACAGCGAAAGCGCGGCGGAGGAAATGAACTTTTCGAAAACGCCGACACCGCCATAGCCCTTGGCGCAACGGCGTGCGGGCGAGGCGGAAGCCGTAATTGATCCAAGGAAGAGCTGGCCACCTGACAGTACTCGGAACCATGGGAAAAAGCGGCGCTTCGGATAACATACAAGGATAACATACAACGTAAATAACGATTGCCACGCCGGGAAATCCAGTCAGGGTGGGCGGCATGTGCAAGGAAACGGAATCGGACGGGGGCGGGGAAGCGGCGGCTGCGCCGGGGAATCCTGTTGTGGCGCGGCGTGTGCCGGGGAAGGTGCGGCGGTTGCCGCGGGCTTGCGCGCCGGAGGGGTGCGACGGGTATTACCATGTGGTCAGCCGGATCAACGGGCGTGCGCGCTTGCTGACGGACACGAGGCGGGAGGGATTCCGGGAGCTGTTGGGGCGCGTGGCGGATTTCTGCGGGGTGGAGGTGTTGACGTATTGCTTTATGGAGTGCTGGTGGAGCCGACGCGCCGCGCGTTGTCGGTGGTGGGGGCGTATATCGATCTGAACCCGGTGCGCGCGGGGATCGTGGAGGACCCGAAGGACTACCGTTTCAGCGGCTACGGCGAGGCGGTGGGGCAGGGGAAGCCGGAGGGGCATGTGCTGCTGCGGTGGTTGGTGGTTTTGGGTTCGGGGGTTCACGGTTTGGGGGTTGAGGGTTCGGATGCGGGTGGCGGCGGTGAGGAGGGGTCGGTCCGTGCGGGGGCGGGCGCGAAAGACGTGTCCGCGGCTGAAACGCGCGGCTCCTGTGGGGTGGCGGGCGGATCGGGCGGTTGGGACTCCGGGGAAGGACGCGGAGCGGCGCCGAGCCGCTTGCGGCGAGACCCGCGAAGCGCATGTGCGCTTTCCGGGGGAGACCGGGGACAGGTGCCGAGCCGCTTGCGGCGACACTCGCGAAGCCCATGTCCCCTCTCCTCGGGAAGCCGGGGACAGGTGCCGAGCCGCTTGCGGCGACACTCGCGAAGCCCATGTCCCCTCTCCTCGGGAAGCCGGGGACAGGAATGTCCCCTCTCCGGGGAAGGCCGGGGACAGGTGCCGAGCCGCTTGCGGCGACACTCGCGAAGCCCATGTCCCCTCTCCGTCGACGATCTGCGGGCGGAGGCGCGTGGGTACCGGAAGCTGTTGTATGGGGAGGCGGCGCGGACGCGTCGTGGCGGTGGCGCGGTGGTGGAGTTGGAGAAGGCGTGGGCGGTGGAGCGCGAGGGCGGGAAGCTGGCGCTGGCACAGTTGCTGCGCTGCCGTGTGCGCTACCTTACGGACGGGGCGGTGATCGGGGGCAAGACGTGGATGGAGGACTGGCTGCGGACCAATCCGGAAACGTATGGAAAGCGCAAGACCCCGCCGAGGGTGATGCGCGGGGGCGTCTGGGGCGGGCTGTGCAGCCTGCGCGACCTGCGCAGACTTCGGGGCAATGGATCTTGATGTGCCTTGTCCCGTAGTTTATCTTATGAGAAATTTCAATGTAGTTAATTTCGCAGGTTTTGTGGGTTGAAAGGCGGGGCGGGGGCACAGATAGATGGTGGCGTGCCGGTAATTGTTCATCCGTATGCTTGTTTTGAGGCCCTTTTGGCGGGGGTTGGAAGTCCCGTGCGGTGGGACGCTCCGGTGCGGCAGCCTGTGGTGGTGCCGTCGCTGGCGTTCGCGGATGCTTTGCAGCGTGGAATGGCGGACCGTTTCGGGGTGTCGATGGGGCTGGAGTGGTTGACGCCGCAGGAGTTCATCCACCGCGCGGTGGGGCCGGGGGAGGGCAGTCCGTGGTCGAAGCGGCGGCTGGTTTGGCGGATTTTGCCGCATGTGGGCGGGTTCGCGCGGGAACTCGGGGTGGAGGACCCGTCGCCGCGGGACCGGTTCGCGCTTGCGGGCGTGCTCGCCGACCGGCTGGACCAGTATGGTCACTATCGCCCGGAGATGATTCTGGGCTGGGCGGCGGGGCGCGGGGCGCGGGGCGGACACGAGGCGTGGCAGCGGGACTTGTGGCGGCGCCTGCGGCGGGAGACGGAGCACCCGCATCCGGCGGAGGCTCTGGCGCAGTTGCAGAATGACCCGGTGGCGCGCCGGGCCTTTATGGAGCGGTATCCGAAGCTTCTTGTCATTGCGACGGGTACCATGGATCCGCTTCTGGTGGCGTTGCTGGGATTGCTGGGAGAGGCCGGGGCGGAGGTTTCCGTTCACGTGCTGCTTCCCTCACTGGGGTACCTCGGTGATTTGCGTCGGCGCGGGCGGCTGCCGCCGGAGGATGCCGATCCGGAGGAATTTTGCGCGGGCGCGGGGCATCCGATGCTGGAATCGATGGGGCGCAACGCGGCGGGGGCTTTCGTGTTGCTCGGGCGGCTCGACGAGCAGTATACCCACTGGCCGGAAGCGGATGAGGCGGACGACGCTGGGCGCGGGGCGTCGGTTTTGTCGCGGCTGCAGAACGACATCCGTGCCCTGCGGTTACCGTCGGCGGATGACGGTGTGGCGGAGTCCGCCGATGCCAGCGTGCGGGTGCATGCGTGCTTCGGGCCGCGGAGGGAGATGGAGGTCTTGCGCGATGAGTTGCTGCGGGCGTTCGACGAGTTGCCGGATCTTAAGCCGGACGAAGTGCGCATTGTGACTCCGGATCTTGAGACCTATGCGCCGCTGGTGCCGGCGGTTTTCGGTAGCGGCGAGGGCGCTCTACCGGTCCGTTTGACGGAGCGGACGACGGAAAGCGGCGACACGGTGGGGGATGCCTTGGCAGCCGTGTTCGATATGGCGGTGTCCGGCCGGTTCGAGGCGGCGGAGGTGTTGGCGTTGGTGCAGAAGACGCCTGTACTTGCGGCGCTCGGGACGGAGGATGCGGAGGGCGCGCGCACGCTGGTGCGTGAGAGCGGTCTCACCTATGGCATTGATTCCGGCGGCGGGCGGGAGGGCTTCGGCCCGCGGCCCGGCACTTCGGCTTTCGCGCGGGACCGCCTTGTCGCGGGGCGGTGGTTCGGGGCGGAGAGCACGGCGGTGTATCCGGACGGAGAGTACGTGCTTCCGGCGGGCGACGCGCTCGGGGGGGATCCGGCCTTTGACCTGCGCTTTCACGACTGGCTGCTCACGCTCGAGCGGACGGTGGCGGAGTGGGGTTCAGCGGCGGTCGCGGCGGTCTGGGGAGATCGTTTAGAGGCCGCTTGCCGTGTGCTTTTCAGCGGGGATGAAGACACGCTGCTCTCCATGCGCCGACAGATCGTCTTTCTGCGCGAGTTGGATTGTAGTGAGCCGATGGATGCCGGTTCCGTGGCTGATTGGCTGGCCTCCGAGCGCGACGAAGCCCGCCGGCGCGGCGATGTCTCCGGCCGTATTGCGTTCGGGCGCATGAAACCGTTGCAGAATCTGCCGTGCCGGGTGCTTGCGGTGGCGGGGATGCACGCGGCCTTCCCCGCGCAGAACCGCGCGCCCGTTTGGGACCTCTTGCGGAGCCAGCCGTGCGTGTGGGACCGCAATCCCCGCGTGGACGACCGTCAGCTCTTTCTCGACGCGGTCCTGACACCGAAGGAGCGGCTAATTGTGACCGCTCCGAACCGAAATCCGCGCACGGGGAAGAACGAGCCTTTTTCCGCCTGTGTGGACGAGTTGCTACGCACCTGCGCGCTCATGGGGCGGAGATCGCTTGTAGTGGATCACCGGCTACAGCCGTTTGTGGGTGACTATTTCCGGACGGGAAGCGATTTCCCGCGATCCTACGACCGCCTCCATGCGGCACTGGCAGCGAAGATCCACCGGAAGGACGCACGCGAGGCACCGCCCTTCTGGCGGGATGGAGACGGGCCGGAGTTTAGCCTGCCCGCTTTGCCGGACCCGGAGGCGGGGTCGACAGTTGTCCGGGCGGAGCATCTGGCGGGATTTTGGAAAGATCCGGCGGCGGGATTTCTCCGCGCGCTTGGCGTCACGCTGCCGCGGGAGGAGCCCGACGACGAGACGTTCAACCGTCCGCCGCTAGCGCTTGATGCTCTCGGGGACTGGGTGATGCGCGACCGGATTCTTCACGCGAAAATCGAACAGCGCCTGCCGCCGGAGTTCATTGCGCAGCAACTTCGGGCCGAACGCGGGCTGCCGCCGGACCGGCTGGGGGAGACGGTGTGGACGGCGGGTCGTCAAACCGCTGAGCCGCTCGCCGATGCGGTCCTCAATGCCGCCGGGGAGGAGGCTGAGTTTGAATACAGCCTTTCGGAGCGGATTTCCGTCGCCGCGACGGTCCGCTGGACGCGCGACCGGGAGAGCCTGCTCGCCTACCGTGCCGGAGAGTGGAAGAAACCAGGTCATCGCCTCGAGCCGTGGATCGGCGCGCTTGTCGCGGCGGCCTGCGGTGAGCCGATGCCCGTCCGGCTCTATGCCGAGGGACAGACCGGCGCACCGGACGTGGCAGCGCCGGTATCCCCGGAGGAAGCGCGTGCCCGCCTCGACCTTCTAGTGCGTGGCTACTTTGCAGGGCAGAGCCGTCCGTTGCGCTTCGCTCCGGCCACCTCGGACGCGATCGCTGGCAAGCTGGGCGGCAGCGACCCGGCGACTGCGGTCACGGCGGGTGAGGGTGAGTGGAATCGTCCGGACCTTGGCCGGGGCGGCGGGGAGGGGAGTGACGCGGCGGCGCGCCGGGCGTGGCGCGGGGTGAACCCGTTCGGTAATCAGGAGGAATGGCTGTATTGGGCGGAGCACGTGGCGCTGCCGCTGCGGCAATGGGGAGGACAGCGATGAGGGGGGAGTTCGATTTCGCGGAAAGCCCCATCGCCGAGGGACTTACCGTTATCGAGGCAAGCGCCGGAACGGGAAAGACCTATGCGATCAGCCACCTTGTCCCGCGCCTGTTGCTGGACGGGACCGTCGACTCGGTCGCGGACATTCTGCTCGTTACATTCACCAAGGCGGCCGCGGCGGAGCTGGCGGACCGGGTGCGGCGCGTGCTGGAATTGTTGGCCGCTCCGCCCGGAGACGATGCGGGTGCCGAGCGCCTGCGCGTGCGCTTCGGGGAGGAGCGGACGCGGGAGATCATCGGTCGTGCCCTCCTCGATCTCGACCGGCTCAATGTATCGACTATCCACTCCTTTTGCATGCAGGTATTGCAAACGGAGGGCGCGCTCTGCGGGCTTCCGGTCATCCCCGAGTTGGTGCCGGATGCTTCGGACCTCACGGAGGACGCGCTGCGCGACCTTTGGGAGAAGGAGGTGGCGTCCGACCCCGTTCTCGCGGCGGTGGCATCGGCGGCGGGCTGGGATGTGGAGACGGACCTACGGTTCGTGCAAATGGCATTGCCGATCCCGGATGTTGTTTTCGAGCCGCCCCCGCAGCCGCTTGATTCGCTCGTCGAGCGCTTGCGCGGAAGCCCCGGGTTGTTCGATGAAGCGGTTTGCGCGGAGGCTGCGGCCCTCCTCGCAGATGTGGAGCGATGGAACAAAGCGGCACCGGAGCCGGAGGAGCGGGAATCGATTCTTGATACCCTGCGCCATGCCGAGAGGATGGAGGCGACGGGCTTTTTCGATGCCGTGCGGGCGCTGGCCGAAGCACCGGAATGGGTCAATGCCCGGGGGCGTGCTAATAAAGAAAAAAAAGCCGCCTTGGAGGCGTGCGCCGCAGTGAAGGCCGCCGCTACGGTCTGCCGCGAATTGGAGGCATCGGGATGGCACTTCCGTATCCACTGTTTGGAGCGGGTGCGCGATCAAGTGGAGCGGGCTCTGCGCGCGTGGCGTCGCATAACCTACGACGGACTGGTTGAAACGCTCTCCCGAGCGCTGACGGAAGGGCCGCACCGGGAGGTGCTTGCTGCGGCACTGCGCAGCCGTTACAAAGTTGCCCTGATCGACGAGTCACAGGACACCGACCCGAGGCAGTTCTCGATTTTCTCTGCAGTATTTTTGGATACTAATACGCCGCGTCGGCTCCTCCTTATCGGTGACCCGAAGCAGGCGATCTATGCCTTCCGCGGCGCGGACGTGAACACCTATCTCGATGCCCGCGATCAAGCAGGCGATGGTGTCTTCACGCTCACGCGCACCTACCGCGCGCCGCAAGCTCTTGTGCGGGGAGTGAACGCGCTGTTCGACCGCGAGCGCTCTTTATTGAAGGAGGGGCTGGATTTTTATCCGGCAAGTTCGGGATTGGAGGGCGACTTGTTCTTCGAGATCGGCGGCACTGAGGTGGAAGGCCGCCTCGAGGCATGGATTGTGCCGGACGGCGACGAAGCTTACGCGACGGCGGACAAGCGGACCGCACGCATAGCGGAGACGGTTGCCTCGGAAATCGCACGGCTGCTTAACGCCCGCGCGCGCATTCGAAGCGGCGCGGCAAGCAAAGGCCCGCGGCCCGTGCGTCCGGGAGATTGCGCCGTGCTTGTGAGCGCGCACCACGAGGCGGCGGCGGTGGAGGCGGCGCTGCGGGCGCGGGGTGTGCCGGCGGTGCGCGCGGGCGGCGACGACATCATGACCTCCGAAGAAGCGGAGGAGCTGCTAGTATTGCTCCGGGCGATACTCGAGCCGCGACGGACGGGATGCCTTCTAGCCGCGCTTGGCACGCGGCTCATGGGGTATGACGCCGCCGGGTTGCGGGCGGTGCGCGAGAGCGGCGGCGACAAGCAACTGGAGGACTTTCTGCGCTGGCAGGCCGTATGGCGGCGCGGCGGCGTGGCGGCAGCGGTTGCGGCCGTCGATGCCGAGGCTGGCGTTTCGCTGCGGCTCGCGGCGGATCCCGCGAGTGAGCGGCGTATCACAAATCTGCGGCACCTCACCGACGTTCTCCAAGCCGCCTCGGCGGAGACGGGCGACGACCCCGCGCGGCTGATCCGCTGGCTTGCCGCCGAGATCGGGAGAGCGGAGGGGCGCAGCGACGTGGAGGAACGGCAACTGCAACTGGAGAGTGATGCCGACGCCGTGCAACTGGTCACAATGCATTCCGCGAAGGGGCTGGAGTATCCGCTGGTATTCTGTCCCTTCCTTTGGGCGGCACGGACGGTCAGCCGGAAATCCGGGAATACTGTGCGGCGGCTGGCGCGGCGGAACGAGCCCGTGTGCCTTGTCGAAACGCAGTTGGCGCAAGCTCCCGGTATCGTCGAAGAACTGGCGCGGGCGGACATCGAAGACCGGCTGCGCCTCGCCTATGTTGCGCTTACGCGGGCGCAGGTGCGGGCATGGTTTGTGGCGGGCGAAGTGAGCGGACGGCGAAGTCGACCAAGCGCTTCGGCGTTGGATTGGCTTTTGCGGGAAGACACGGACGAGGACTTTGCGGCGTGGTTCGCAAATGCTGCCGCACCTGGCCGCGGCGCGCGCCATCGGCGGACTCTGGAGGGCCTTGCGGCGGCGGGCAAAGACTCGCCGCTTGTCCTGCGCGAGCCTCCCGATCCGGATGCTGCCTCATGGCGCGGAGACGACGTCGATGCGGAGGAAACCCTTGCGGCACTCGATCCGCCCCGCGTTCCGCCGCCTTGGGAGCTGACCTCTTTCTCGGCCCTGACGCGGGAGAAGTCGCCCTACGCGGGTGCGGATGAAGCTGGGCGCCGGGAGGTCTCCGGGGCACCGGCCAACGCCTTTGCCACGGCGCCGGGGGGCACGGCGGTCGGCACAGCGGTGCATGACTGGATCGAAGGCTGGGACTTCGGTGCTCTCGACGAGCCGCGGCTTGAGGCGCACCTCGCGGGATATCCGCTGCCGCCCGCGGGGGAGCCGCATCTCGCCGCGCGCGTGGCTGGAATGCTCGACGAATTGTGCGAAGCTGTTCTGCCGGGCATTGAAAGGACCGTGGCGGAGGCTTGCCCGGAAGCGGGGGCTTCCGAGTGGCTTTTCAGCCTGCCGGTGGCAGGAGCGCTGAGCCCCGCCGCCCTTGCCTCCGTTTTTGCCCGCCACGGCGAGGAAACCTACGCCTCGATACTCGCCAACCTTCCGGGCGACCGCCTGCGCGGTTACCTGCACGGGTTTATCGACCGCATTGCCGTATACGGGGGGCAGTGGGGTGTCATCGACTGGAAGACCAACTACCTTGGCCCGGCGGCGGAGGACTACGACGCGGCGTCTATTCTCGCCTGCGCCCGTCACAGCCATTACATACTCCAGGCCCACTTATACCTTGTCGCGCTGCGCCGGTTCCTCGGCAGCGGCGCCGACATCCGCGGGGCGTGGATTGTATTCCTCCGCGGAATTCGCCGGGACACCCCGCACGGCATCCTGCATGTCGCTCCATCGGAGGCACTCATGGACGATATCGACAACCTCTTCGCAAAGGCAACCGGCGACCCTCCCCGGCGACCCCTAAAATGAACGCTTCCATCACATGGTTACAGAGGCGATGGGCCCTGCCCGACGAGACGGTGCCGGCAGTGCGCGGCTTGCTGCAGGCGGAAATCGCAGGCAGCACGGCATTCGCGCCTGAGCACGGCATCGTTGACTGGGGCCGGGCGGCGGCACCGCCGGAGGGCGACCCCAACACGCCCGTTGTGGTCGTTCCGCATGGCGGGCGCACCTACATCCAGTCCCGTGCGCTCTTCGAGGCGGAGCGTGCCATCGCCCGAGGCATGGCGGCGCTCGCGGGTCAGGCAGTGCCGGTATCGGACCGCTTCGGGGAGAATCTCGCCGCCCTCTTTCCCGGCGCGGAACCGGAGGACCGTCAATGCGCCGCCGCGCGTGTCGCGGCCGAGCGGCGGCTTGCCGTGATCACCGGCGGTCCCGGTACCGGGAAAACCTATACGCTGGCGCGTATTCTCGCGCTTCTTGCGGCGGAGGGCACACCTCCGTCGCGCATGCGGCTGGCCGCGCCGACGGGGAAGGCGGCACAGCGGATGCGCGCGGCGGTGGAAGCGTCGCTGCTCGATTTGCCGGAGGCGTTCCGCCCCCTTGCCGCCGGACTGGAAGCGTCGGCGCGCGCGGGGTCGACCCTGCACTCGCTCCTGCGCTACCACCCGGGCCTGCGGCGGTGTCTCGGCGAACGGTTGCCGTCGGGCACAGTGCTCATCGTCGATGAATGCTCCATGGTCGATGTCCACCTGTGGCGTGCGCTGCTCGCCGCGCTGCCGCCGGACGGACGCCTCATCCTCCTCGGCGATCCCAACCAGCTCGAAAGCGTGGGCCAAGGCAACGTGTTCGCCGGTGTCGCGCGGGCGTCGGACGGGCCACCCCTCCGCGGGACGCACGTTCATTTAACGGAGGCCCGTCGCTTCCGCGACCGTCCCGCCATCCTCGAACTTGCCGGAGCCTTGGAGGCGTCGGACATCGGGGCGGTGTGCGACCTCTTGGAGCGCTGCCGCGGCACCGACGCTGCTGACGGCGTGGGATGGATCGAGACTCCGGCCGGTGTTCTTCCGGTCGGGCGCTTTCCGGAAAGCGTGCGTGCGGCGCTCGCTCGCACGGCGGACGCCGCGGGGCCGGGCGAAGCGCTCGCCGCCCTTGACGGGGTGTGCATCCTCACGGCGCAACGGGACGCGTTTGTCGGTGCGCGCAAAGTCGGCGCGGACATCGAGCAACACCTCGTGCGCCGCGGCGTCGTGCGCAACCATCCGGTCATCATCAACCGCAATGATCCGGAGACGCGCCTGCGCAACGGCGCCGTGGGCGTCATCCGCATTGAGGACGACGGTAGCCGGGCGGCACACTTTCTCTCCGGCGACGGCACACCGCTGCCGCCGATGTCGGTGATGAAACTTCCCGAGCACAGCCCTGCGTGGGCCATCACCATTCACCGGTCGCAGGGAAGTGAATACGAGGAAGTGCTCGTCATTCTCCCCCGTGGCGAGAGCCCGCTCGCCACACGCGAACTCCTCTATACCGCCATCACAAGAGCGCGCCGCACCGTCTACGTCGCCGGTGACCGTGAGAGCATCCGCAAGGCCGCTGGAACGACCGGCGGAAGACTCAGCCTGTTGGCGTGGCAATTTGCAAAGGCGCAGGGGTGAGGAGGAGGCGGAGGCGGCGGGGAAAGCGCGTAAGGCTGATTTTGCCGTGCTGTGCATTCAAGTGGCGAGCCGGGGACAGGACGGATGCGAAGCGGAGATGGCCGCAGGCAATGTCCCCTCTCCGGTGATCGGCTGAGGTATCGGGAGCGGGGTGCCGTGGAGCTGTGATTTAACGTGATTGTGCGCGGATCGTAACGGAAACGAAACGTACGCATGGGCATACTACTGCCCGCACACATTTGTGCTGAACGTAAATTCAAAGAACACAATAGTAGCCATGGACAGAAAACGAATCATCCTTGCGACCACCGGCGCGTTTTATTTCGCCGCATCCCTCAGTGCCCAAGTCTTCTCCTTCAATGAGTTGAATGTTGCCTACGGGCAGGACTTCAACGACTACCGCGGCTCCGAAGCGACGCTGCCGCAGTATTTTTCCGTATCATGGGACGAGGGCCGGATCACACCGCCGGACGATCCCTTCACGGGCGTGGGCGACTTCGCCACGAGCGATCCGGACACGTCCTACGGCGCATTCACCGCTTTTACGTCGAATAACGCGGACTTTTCCTTCGGCATCCGCGAGCGTGCGCCCGTCGATCTGCGCGATGCGCGGCTCTTCTTCGCGTTCACGAACAACACAGGCTCGCCGATTTCCTCGTTCGAGGTGAGCTATGATGTCGAGGCGTGGTTCATCGGCGACCGTCGCAACCGCATCCGGCTCAAATACGATACGATGCTCGACAG
>SKLD01000135.1 GCA_007123395.1 Opitutales bacterium | reverse complement strand
TACAACGACTTTTCCGAAGACTGGTGGGCGCGCCCGGCCTACCACCTGCGTATCCGCAACAGCAACACGGGCGCGGGCTCTGCCTTTCTCCAATACGGCGGCGGCGACACCGACCTCGGCGAATACGAGGCAACTTCCAACTGGTGGTTGCCGGGCTTCATCTCCGGCGCGGGTAGTGTCGCTCCCGGCGCGGGCGACGATTTTCCCGCCAACAGCTGGGTGAGCACTCCTGCTGGACTCGCCCGTGACAGCTACGCTGTCTACCGTTATGTCATCTATCCCGACCGTCAGGAAGTCTGGCTCGACGAGAGCGGCAGAGGCGTCTTCCGCCCGGAGGACCGTAAGGCCGTCATGCCCCTGCCGGAGGAAAGCGACGCTCCTTTCTACCGATACTTTGAGACCATCGAGGGGCTGCGCCTCTTCTGGAACGGCGGTAGCAACGGCCAAGTGTATGTCGACCGGCTTACTGTCACGGTCAACACCGACGAGCCGCCGCACGCCGAATCCGCCGTTCCGCCCCTCGTCCTCATTTCCGCCGACAGCGGCCCCGTGGCGCTTGACGCCTCGCCTAGCTTCGACCCGCGCGGCGGCCCGCTCCTCTACCAGTGGTTCATCGATGGCGAACCGGTTGCCGTGACGACCAGCCCGACGTCCGTCGCCCGCCTTGCCGTGGGGGAGCACACGCTGCGCCTGCGCGTCACCGACACAGCGGGCAACCCCGCCGAAACAACGCAGGACATCATTGTCACCCCCGGCAATCTGCGGCCTGTTGCCAGGGCCGGCGGCGACCAAACCCTCGTCTCCAACGAGCGCCTTCTCGCCGCCGTCACGCTCGACGCTTCGGCTTCGTATGATCCGGACGGCGAGATCGTGCGCTTCGAGTGGCGGCGCAGCGGTGAGTTGCTCTACGCGGGAACGAACCCCGTCCTCGAACAGGTGCTGCCGGTGGGTCTGCACACCTTCGAGTTGACCGCCGTGGACGATGTCGGGGCGACGGGCACCGACACCGTGCGGGTGCGCGTCAACGGGCCCGACGGCGGCGATGTCGAGATAATCTACCGCGAAAATTTCTCACGCCCGAACGACGGCACGGAGCGCGGGCCATGGGAAGTGGGGTGGGACCTTATGCGTCCCGACGGTGAGCCGGTGCCCTCGGTACGCTGGGACGGAAACGCGCACCGGTCCTTGTCGACGAACAGCGCCGCGCCCTACCGCACCAAGATCAACGCCGATCCCACGGGCACGGAATACGATTCGCCGGGCGCGCGCGGGCACATGTGGATGAACCAGATGCCCTTCCTCAATGCCACACCGGCGGAGTGGATGTTGTGGACGGAGGAATACACGGTGGATACCGACCGTTATGAGATCACCGCCGTGGAATTCCATGCCACCGACAGCAGTCCCGAGCGAGTGAAAAATTCACTCGCGGTGCGGATTGAGGACGATTGGTATCTCTTCTGGGACGGGCGCGTGGAAACCCAGTGGAACTCATGGCGGCTTTATCGTATCGATTTTGCCACGACAGGATGGTATCGTTTTGATCCTTCGCCGGTCTTCTCCATCCGCAATGCCGAGCCCGCGCCGTTGCCCGCCGGGGACATTGAGGCCTTCGGGTTGTATTTCTTCAAAGACTACGGATGGTATGTGAACCAAGTCACCAACTTCACCATCTATGCGCGGGAACGCATCGAGCCCCCCGCTTACCTCACATGGCAGCTCGCCCACTTCCCGGCGGAAGATCTCCTCGACGATGCGCTGGAGGACACCGTGTGGGGCAAGCACGCCGATCCCGGCCGCACCGGCATGTCCAACTTCGTCCGCTACGCGCTCGGGCTGAGCCCGTATTCGGACACTGAAGGCATCACCCCGGAGCTAACCGGCGACGGGCGGCTGCGCCTGCACTTCACATGGAATCCGGAGGCGACGGATGTGAATGTCGGGATCGAACGCTCAACGGACTTGCGCTCTTGGAGCGCCGACGCCGGCGCCGAGTGGACGATGAACGGACTCGAGGACGGGCTCGAAACATGGATGGTGACCGTCCCCGTGCCGGAAGACAGTGATGTCTTCCACCGGTTCGTCTTTTCCGCCGCTGAAGAGTAGGCCGGACGGGCGAAAATTGAGGTATCTTGGGTGCATCGCCCAAGATTAAGGTTGCGCCGGGCACGCCGCAGCCTACCCAAGGGGATATGAAATTGTCTTTGAAGGTGGAGTACGCCTGCCAGGTCCTTGCGCAACTCGGCCACACCCACGGGCGCAAGGAACTGCCGCATATCGACGACCTCTCGCGCGCGGAGGAAGTGCCCTCCAACTACCTCGTGCAGATCCTCAATGAGCTGCGCAACGCCGGGCTTATCACCAGCCGCCGCGGCAAGCAGGGCGGCTACGCGCTCGCCCGTTCCCCGCGCGAAATCACCCTCTGCGATGTCGTGCGCGCGCTCGACGGCGGCGTCCTTGAGTTCAGCGCGGAAACCCGCGGCGCCTCGGCGGAGCGGACCAAAGCGATCTGGCGCGAAGTGGGCGGCTTTCTCGAGGAAAAGCTCCGCGGCTACACCGTGGAGGACTTCATGACCGCAGGCGCCCCGGAGATGTATTATATCTGATCCCCGGATCGGGTGATGTGCGCGGCGCCGCTGTAAAGATCGGTTTACGCAGCGTTCTTCGCCGTTGCGATGCCGGGGGATGAATCCCTATCCCTATCTTGCGCGGCGCGGCGGTCGATTGAGCCCGTCTAACTGTATTTCGCCGGAATTACGTCGAGCCGCCGCAAAGGCGGCGAATCACCCCCGCGGATCCTCAAGGGCACAGTACCCCGTCCGTGAACGAGCCACCGCCAGATCCACATTGTCGAGCACCTCGACCGGACGGCAAGGCGGCGGCCGCTTCAGCTTGGCAAGAATCCCCGCCCCTTCTCCGTCTTCCAGCCACTCGCGCGTTCCCAGTGCCCGGCCCTCGGTGAGAAAGCGCGCCCGCAGCCGCAGCAGCTCGTGCGGTTGCAGCTCCCCGCCGTTCTTCACTGCCTCCAGCAGCGCCGCCGGGTCGATGCGCCCGCCCGTGCCGTCACCCTTAGCCCCCGCTCCCTTTCCGAGCATGAGGAGACGGTAGCGCGCCAAAGCCTCCGCCGGATCCTTCACCGACGGAAAGCAGGCGGCCAGCGCGCGGCAAAGTGATTCCTTTCCCGCGAGCGCCTCCGTGTAGCCGCACCAACGGTAGTTCTCCGGCAGATCCGCCAAGCCCGCCCGCACCGCGTTCAGGTCGATGTAGGCCGCGATCAGGCCCACCAGCCAAGGCGTGTCCTGCACAAGCACGCTGCCGAAGCGCTCCGCCCACAGCGTCCCCGCCGTCCCGTGCGCGAGATTGAACCAACG
>SKLD01000225.1 GCA_007123395.1 Opitutales bacterium | reverse complement strand
AGAACGCCGGCAAACTCCTGCGTGGCGATGGTTACGTTCTGGAGGAATGTGGGGCTCCAGAAGACTGCGCCAAACTCCGCCCCCGGCACCGGGTTGTTGTTCACGCCTTCGGGATTTCCCAGGGGGGAGTTGAACTGCTGGCCGTCGGGATCGGCCAGCTCCGCCAGGTGGTAGTTGCCATTGGGCGTGCCCTCGTCCCAGAAGGCTTGCCAGCCTGTATCCGTGGCCGGGCGGTTGAATTCTTGAAGGTTGCTGAAGTTCTCGAGGTAAAGGACGGGGTTTGCCGACAAAGCGCTCGCGGTTGCGGCGGCCACGGCAAGTTGGAGGAGTTTCAAGGGCATCTTTCTTTTCACCGAGTTGCTTGGGATTGCGGGGGATTAAGGGAAACTATGGCGGAAATCGGAGGGAGCGGTCTACCCCCTGCGGGGCTGAATATTTTGGTTTTTGCGCCATCTGGATGGTGGAGTCGAAGGGTATCGGGCCGTCGGCCGCTGAATTGCTCGGCAGCAAACAAAGTGGTTTCAATGGTTCATGATGGGGCAATGCCGTGGCGCCCACAAACAACGGGAACCTCGACGAACCAAGGCGCGTTCTGATCTATCGGGTCTCCGCTTCGCCTCTGTCTTGATCGCGGCACAGGCGGATGGACTCGCCCGCTCGCGTGGTGAGGCGGATTCGAGTGCCGGAGAGCGTCTCTGCTTCAGCTCCATCGCGGCAAACGCGTATGGTTGCTCCGGGCCATGGGTTCTCCAGGGTGCAGAGTTGCCCCTTCTCGCTGACAAATTCGACAAACCGAACATCGCCGTCCTTCAATTCGCTCGAAACAAGGAAAGCTCCCCGGCAGCGGATGCGGCGGAACCCGGCATCGTGATCGCGTGGCCAGACGGAAAACACGCGAATGATCCCCGTGTGATCCATGCACAACATCTCATTGAGGGTGTTCGGCACGGTGCTCCAGTTCTCGATGGCATGCGGGTTGCCGGCCTGGAACCCGTTCGGCCAGGTGTTCTCGGCATACATCCGCAACTCGCTGAGAATCGTCTGTGGATCATAGCCGACCCGGACCGCCGCAGGCAAAAAGCTGTTGGCCCCGTTTGAGTTCTGCCAGCGCTGCATCACTTCAATGGTGTTTCGTGCCGTTTGCAGCAGATCCGGGTCGCTGTCCAAATGAACCTGCCCCGCGGGAAAAATGTGCTGAATACCGATCGTATTGTCTTCCCGCCACTCCGTCCCCTGTTCGCAATAGCGGAAGACCTTTTTGCCCTCGCGCACCTGCGTGCTGAAACCACTCAAGTGCTCCAGAATGTGGCTCCACTGATCGCAGCGCCGCATGTATCCGCCGAGAGCACGGCACAACTCGATGGCCAATTGTAGTGTGGTCCGGACAAGAGCCAGGGAAAGGCAGGCATTCATGTCCGGGCCGGAACTTTCGTGGCAGGAATCGTTTTCGATGATGAAGCGCCCGCCTGTGGGTTCCCAAGTCAGATAGTTTTCCCAGAACGTTGCCACCTCAAGGACGTAGGGGAAGATCCGGGCCGCATAAGCGGCGTCGTAGGTCGTGTAATAGCGGGAAGCCATGTTGACAATGCCATAGGCGGCGTTGGTGCGCTGGCCGAGAAGGAAGCAACCGTGCTCCACCCGCTTGACCGCTCCCAAATCTTCAAGCTCGATGCCATAGGTTGTTTCGATGCCCTTGGGTCCGATACCCACCGGATAGACCACACCCGCAAAACCGAAAATGGAGCGGCAATGCCACCGCCCGCGGTCCAGAAAGTCCAGCAGCGGCGCATCATGCGGGTCGGCCTGCTCCAGGCGGTTGGCCCGCGCCAATCCGTAAAACGGGGCCTGGTGATTGTAGTTCAGGTGGTAGTCCCCGTTCCAATCCGGGGTGTCGCTCGTCGTCCAGCCAAAGATCGCGGGAGGGAATTCCGGATCGCGCGAGCAGCAGGCCAATCCATACAAGGAAACGTAGTACTGCCTCTCAATAACGGGATCACCAATGCGGATATAGGACTTCTCCCAATAGGCCTGCCACCATGCCTCATGGGCCTTGCGCAGCTCCGCCAAAGCGGAGGGAGAAGCCGCCGCGGAGACGCGCGCGATGGTTTCTTCGAGATAGGATGCGCTCTTGAAAAGACTGCCCATCGCCAGCACCACGATGGCTGGCTTCTCCGGCTCGAGAACCAACGCGCCCGCATCGTCAAGCCCGGCCCCCAACACCGTGAACGCGGCGGCGGCTCCACTCGGGATATCCACATCCTCAAGGAAAGCCCGCCGTCCCCAGAGGACGCCATCCGCGCCACCGGTCTCGCACTCGGATCCCCGCCCCTCCGCCACGTGTAGGCCGACCTCGATGGTGAGCGGTTCGCCCGTTCGCTGAAGTTCGATCACGAGCAGATTCGTGGTCGCCGCAACGTAGCCGTCGAGGCGGAGCGCGCCGTCCATGTCCTCAAAAAGCCCGCTTGTGCGGGCGAAATGGAGGTCTTGGGTAATCGTATAGCTGGCCCCTTCCATGCCGTGGCAGGCAAGGATGAGTTGCCCGAAGGGGACGGGGCAGGCATTACCGTTTCCATGCTGCAAGCGCCAGAGATCATTCTTGCCCAGATGAAAGCGCAGTTGGCCGGAACCGCCCCCCATCGCAACGGTCATATCGCCATTGCCGAGGAGCGGCCCGTCCACCGAGCGGGTCGACGGCGTCCGGACGGGAGGCGCGCGGAAGACCGCCTGGTGCTTTGGAATCATCATCCCTTAGTGATTAGAGGAAGAAACCGGAAACCTTCGAGGTCAAACCGTAAGCGGGAATATTTCCTGCCACAAAGCCCGCAGGACGGGGGCAGGATCGCTCCACCGGTTTGATGACCGCATCAACTCGGCCGCGCGGAGCAGACCAACGCCCCCATAGGCCATCATAAGATGGCCGTCGCCCCCGCTCACACCGTGATTGTTCGTTGCCCAGGCATTCAGGACCTCGAGAGCCTTGTCGCCGTAGGTTTCGCGGACCGGGGTGTCATCCAACCGGTAGAGAAGGGCCATGGCATAGGCTGCCCAGGCGTCGCCGCCGAGGAGAAGAAAGGCCGCACGGTGGCCTTGGCTGTCGACGGAAATAGCGGGCGCGTCGAAGACGACGGGCGCTTGCGGGACATGGGCAAGGAGGTCCGGGGCCTCATCTTTGAGCGCCCAAAAGGCGGCTGCGGACTCCACGTCCCCCCAGTCCAGATCATAGAGCGTTCCCGCGATTTCCGCAGGGGCGTGGAGGCCACCGGTGATCTCCTCCCCATTGGAGACCCGCACCCGGTAGAAGACACTGCCCGTCGCCGGGCGGCCACCGGGATCAACAAAGGTTTTCGGGCCGTCATTGCCCGCCGCCATTT
>SKLD01000229.1 GCA_007123395.1 Opitutales bacterium | reverse complement strand
TTGGGCAGACGAAGCCAGGAGGCGGTGGTCAGGTCCGAGACAAAAAGATCCCATTCGGCAGAGAGCGTCTTGCTGAGGCGGTCTGAGGTGGTATACCATCCTCCGCCCACTTTCAGAAGAACATTGAAATCGCCGCCTGCCCCTTCTGAGAACATGTGCCACTGGATCGATGCGATGTCTTCTGCCCGAAGACCCTGAAATTCGGGTGTGTAAAGCGCCCAAGACAAGACTTGTTGAATAGTGGTGACGAGCGTCCCGGTGTGACCGGAAACGGCAGGGTTGTTGTTCAAGGCAGGCCCGGGCACAAAGCCGGCCTGCGCCAGCGGCCTCGACGACAGCGCTAACGCCTTCCTCCTTCCCCTCGGCTGACACCTTTTTCCGGAGTTACCTCATCATGGCACGAATCTACTACATCGGCGACCGGGCCATCCAACTTGGGCCCGTTTACGCCGAAACTTCCTTCAACTGCAGCCGCAGTTTTTTGACCATCGCCTCTTCGGCAGCCGGGTAATCACCTTCCCCGACCGCATCCGCCTCACGGTGGAGGCGGTGCAGGCCGGCACTCACATGATGTTCCTCGGCGGCTGGCTCAGCTTCAACGGCAAGCAGGGCAAGGGCGGCTGGGGCCGCACCGGTCTGGCCAGCATCCTGCAGTGGCGCGGCGAGGACAGCCCGGCCATCAGCGTTGGCCAGTTCCACATGGCAACTCCGCAGTTGACCCTGTTGCCGCTCCCGGCGCTGCGCGGCTCGGCGTTGTTGTAGACAAGGCGGAACAACGGAAACTTCTCCGGGGCCCAGAGGCGCTCCCAGATCGCCATCTCTTTCTGGTATTCCGGTACCCAAACCACCGTATCTCTGACTTCGGGAATGATGAACTCGGCGTAGCGTAGTCGTAGCTGTCCATGTGTTTGTCCGCCCGGTTATATGCGTGCATGAACGCCTCGATCATCAGCGTATCGTCGGTGATGCGACCGTTGCCTTTCCAGTAGTGGCTCACGCCATCCCATCCCTGGGGCGGGATGAACTGAGCAAAATCCCAGTCGGTGAATCGGCTCAGGATGGAGGCAGCGCTCTCGTCCTCGACAGGAGCCCCCATGGCGTCGCCGATGGCGCCTCCGATGAGGGCCGCGCGGACGCGGTGGGTGAAGGTGAGTGTGGTGTCAGTCATGGTGTTGGTTCCTATGCGCGACCTTGACCATCTGGCGGGCGAGTTCGCTGATTTTTAGTTGGTTAGAGTCGGCCACGCCGGTGCGGCCTTCCGCAGCCGCCTGCCTCCATTCAGTGGCCACGTCACAGCCGTCCAGCCACACGCGGCGGTTGTACCAATCAATCCGGTCGGCTGCCTCGGGTCCATTGCGAATGGCGCCTCGGACTGCCTTCGACACGTTCAGGCCCTGCGTGAAGGCGAAGGGCAGGTGATTCCGCACCGCTCTGGCCGGGCGGCAACCGCTTCGCTCTTGATCCATTGAGCGGTGGCGATTGTCCGGATGTATCCGGCTGTTTTGCTCCGCAGACGAAAGGCCAAGTTTACAGCCTGCGCGTCCAAAAGACCATAAGTTTCGGGGAGGGAGCGGATTCGTCGAGATCCTGCCATGTGAACTCGGTGCGGAGGGCGGGTTGACGGGAATAGCCGCGTTTGCTCCAGAAGGCGTCGTGGGGGCGGTAGCCGAAGGGTTTGCGCGGGTGGTCGGCGGGGCGTTCGACGGCACAGAAGGCGCAGTGGGTGAAGCGCCCAAGGTGCCGGGCACGGGCCTCGCGTTCGTCGAAGAAGCGGTGGCCGATGCCACGGCCGCGCAGGCGCGGAAGGAGGATGGACTCACCGAGATAATAGACGCTGTCCACGTTGTAGCCGGCTGCCTCGAACGGCGCGCGGAATTCAGTGTCGGCGGCCTCGAGCGGGAGGGCGGTGGAGGCGCCGACGACCTCGCCGCCTTCGCGCGCGAGGACGAGTACACTGTCGGGGCAAGCGAAATAGCTGCGGAGGTATTCGCGCTCGTAATCCCGCGTGCCGTCGTAGAGGTATGGGTACTCCCGAAAGACAGTGATGCGCAGGTCGGCGATGGCGTCGGCGAACGACGCGGCGTCGGGCCCGCGCAGGGCGGTGACCGTGACTTCGCTGTGACGGGTCATGGCATGGGTCTGTCAGCGGTGGGCCGGATCGATGCCGAATCCGCTGCGGTCGGGTGGTTCGGGGCGGTCGGGCGGAATGAAGGGATTGCGCTCGAGTTCGCCGAGGATGTGCTCGATGGCAGCATCGAGCTGGGGATCGCCGCCTTCGACCATGAGAGCGGGATCGTCGATAACTTCGATGTCGGGCTCCACGCCGTGCCCTTCGATGATCCAGCGCCCCTCCGTGTTGTAGATGCCGAAGGTGGGAACGGCGGTGTATCCGCCATCGATGAGACCGGGGACGTTGGAGATGCCCACGAGTCCGCCCCACGTACGCATGCCAATGAGTTTACCAAGGCCGTTTTTGCGGAAGAAGTGGGGGAAGGCGTCGCCTCCGGACCCCGCCAACTCGTTGATGAGCATGGCCATGGGTCCGGAAAATCCGTCTCCGGGCGTGGCCCAGTCCTTACCGTCGCGGCGTGCCCAATAGCTCTGGAAGGGGCGGTTGAGGAGTTCGACGAAACGGTGGGGAAGTTGTCCGCCGCCATTCCACCGTTCGTCGATGATGAGCGCTTCCCTGCCGCGCTGGCCGTAGTATTGGCGGAATAACTCGTTTTGTCCGGCGACGGCCGTATCCGGCACATGGATATAGCCGACGCGTCCGTCCGTCCGTTCCTCTACGTAGCGGCGCTTTTCCTCGACCCATGCGCGGTAGCGCAGGGCGCGGTCGCCGCGAAGGGTGCGGACGACGATGTCGCGCACTTCTTCGTCTTCGGGGTCGAGGGAGGGGGCAATCCGCAGTGTGACAACGCGCCCGGCGAGTCCGGCAAGCGCGGCCCACGGGTCGAAGGCGGCGTCGAGCGGTATGCCGTTGACTTGGAGAAGGTAATCACCCTCGGAGACATTGATGCCCGGCTGGGAGAGGGGGCCGCGGGCGTCGTAGTCCCACGGCGCACCCGTATGAATGCGGTCGATACGGTAGCCTTCCGCTCCGTCTTCCGCCGCCCATGAAAAATCAGCGCCCAGCGACCCGACGGAGACCGCGGGCTCCTCGCCGAAGTCGCCGCCCCAAATGTAGGCGTGCCCGACATTGAGTTCACTGATCATCTCGCCGATGACAAACTGCAGGTCACCTCGGCTGCTGAGGTAGGGGAGCAGGGCGGAGTAATCCTCCCACACTTGGTCCCAGTCGACCCCGTGAAGGTTGTCCACGTAGAAGAAGTCGCGGTGCCGCCGCCATGCGTCGCGGAGAATTTGCGCCCATTCCTCACGCGGGATGACGCGTTGGCGCATGGCGGATGTATCCACGGGGTGTTCCCAGCGCTGGTTGGGCGCGGCGTCGATGACGGCCATGGCGGCGCCGTCGCGCCGGACAAGGGCTTTCTTACGGTCGGCGGAGAGAATGAATCCGCGGATGTTTTCGAGGACCGTCTCTTCTTTGGGCTCTTCCTTGAAGGGATCGAAAATCTGCAGCGTCGCCTCACCGTCCCAGCGGCGGTTGCCGGCCATGCGCTGATAGAGGAGGTGGCGCCGCTCGTTGAAGGCAAGGTGACCGAAGTTGCCGCGCTCGACGGGCAGGAGAATCGCCCGCTGTTCGAAGCCGTCCCAGTGAAATTCCATCGGCTTCTCCTCTACCTCTCCCTCTGCCTCTGCCTCTTCGTCTCCCTCTCCCTCTTTCTTTGAACCCTCCCCTTCTTCATCTTTATCTGTTTCCTCTTCTTCGTCGCCATTCTCCGCAGCGTCTTCTTCGTCGCTCTTGGGAAGGAGGGGCGAGGCAATATCGTCACGCAGGGGGACGAGGAGAATGCGGTGCGTGCGGTGGTAGACGAAGGTTGTGCCGATGTCCTCGTATTGGGGCTCGGAAAACTCGCTAGCCGCCGTGAAGGCGAGAAACTCTCCTTTCGGGTCGAAGGCGGGGTTCGATGCCGAGAACATTCCACTGGTGAGGCGGCGCGCCTCGCCGCTCTCCACCTCGACGGCCCAGAGCGCGCTTGTGGAGAGGGTGAAACGCCCGTCGTCCTCGGTGCGTGAATACACGATCCAGCGCGAGTCCGGCGACCAGTCGAGCCGAATCCAGCGGTGGGCGGGGTTGTAGCCGATCTCGCGCAGTGGCTGGGCTTCCCCGTCTTCCCCGGGGATCTCGCCGTACCAGATGCGCTGGGTCTGGTCGACGACGACAAAGCGCCGGGAGTCGGGCGCCCACTGCGGGCTTAGAAAGAAACTGCGGTTGCCCTCGGTGATTTGCCGTGGCGGGCCGCTGCCGTCGGCGGGCATCAAATAGAGTTCGTATTCGCCGGTGGCGTCGCTGCTGTAGAGGATCCATCGCCCGTCCGGGCTCCACGCCGGTTCGCGCTCGGCCACGCCGCTTGTGCGGGTGAGGTTGCGCGGGCTGCCCCGGCGGGCGGGTAGCGACCAGATGTCGCCGCGCGCTTCGACGAGGACACGCGCGCCCTTGGGCGAGAGCGCACGGTTTTCGATATGCTTGGAGGCGTCGATGAATCGAGGACGGATCTCGGGCAGTGCCCCGGGAATCTCCACGTCGACAACTCGTACCTCGCGGGTGACGAGATCAATCGCGCGCAGTTCCTGTCCAAGTTGAAAGACGATCTCGCCGCCGCCGTCCGGCCCGGGACCGAGCGAGGGGAAGCGGACGTCGTGCTGCGTGAAATTCGTGATGGGCTCGCGCGCGCCGGTGTTGCGGTCGTGCCGCCAGAGGTTTAAGCGCCAAGGTTCGGCTTTGTCGGAGAGAAAGTAGACGGAGTCTTCGTGCCACATGGGGAGCGTGTCGGTACCTGCCCAGTCGGTGATGCGCTCGGAGGAGTGGTCTTCGAGGTCGAAGATCCAGATGTTCGAGGCCCGCCCGCCGGCGTAGCGCTTCCATGTGCGGAAGTCGCGCGAGTGCAGCATATACGCCATCTGCCGGCCATCCGGACTGAGGGATGCGTTTACCCCGTAGGGCACGGGAAATTTTTCCGGCGTGCCTCCGCGCCGCGGCACCTTGAAGAGTTGTTCAAAGCGATGATTGCCGCTGAAGAAATTCGTCGAATAGACGATATACTCGCCGTCAGGCGTCCATCCGTGAATCTGTTTGCTGCCGGGATGGGTGGTGAGGCGGCGCGGAATCCCCCCTTCAGTCGGGATCACATGGATGTCGCGCTGGCCGTCGTAGTTGGCGACAAAGGCGATTTGGGTGCCGTCGGGACTGAAGGCCGGAAACAAGACCGGGCCGGCGGGTGCCGCCACCGGACGCGCGAGCCCGCCCTCGCGAGGGACTATCCACAACTGAGTGGCGTAGCCGAAGGCGATGAAGTCGGCGCTTACGGCAGGGTAGCGCAGCATGCCGGCGGGCGGGCGCTGCGTATCTTCGTCCGCGTGGGCGAAGTGCGGAGTCGCGGCGAAGAGCGCGGCGACAGCCGGAAGCCATGCGCTGAGGAGTGCGCGGGATAGTGCGCGGCGGATGCCGTCTGCAGGGAATTTACTCATTACGTTGGGGAGGAAAGGCAGGGTCTTCCGAATCGCAAGCGGTTATGCGATTGTGTCTTGCCCGCACGACCCGGCGGTGGATCGACGGAGGCGTGGCTCCGGCGCTACATGGCGGGGCTCCGCGTGGTTTCGGCGCTTGCCATGGAGCGGGCGTTGGGCTGAATGGCGTTTTCGCTAACCGTGCAAAGAGATGGAAACGCTTGTCATTTTGTTCCGTGCCGCCCTCGGTATTGCCGCAATCCTCGGCATTTGTTGGTTGCTCTGCCCGCGGCGGAGTGAAATCGACTGGCGGCTTGTGGGCGGGGGCGTCGCACTGCAGATTTTGCTCGCGGGGGTGGTGCTGCGGGTCCCCGGCGCGGACGCGCCTGTCGGGTGGGCGGCGGATTTCTTTGTCGCGCTGCTGGGTTTCACCGATGCGGGGAGCCGTTTTGTGCTCGGCTTCCTTGCGGAGGGGCCGGGGTTCTGGGAGTCAGTCAACGAGGCCCTCGCGGACGACGCGGAAAACGGTCCAGTGGTGCGGTTCGGGATCATTTTCGCCTTCCGTGTGCTGCCGACGGTGATCTTCTTTTCCGCGCTGACGTCGGTTTTGTATTACCTCGGCATATTGCAGAAAGTCGTCATGGCCTTTGCGTGGTTGCTCCAGCGGTCAATGCGCCTTTCGGGGTCCGAGAGCCTTGCGGCGGCGGCGAATGTCTTTATCGGGCAGACGGAGGCACCGTTGGTCGTGAAGCCTTTCATCAAGGATATGACGCGTTCGGAGCTGCTCTGCCTCATGACGGGCGGCATGGCGACGATTGCGGGAGGCGTCTTCGGTGCCTATGTCTCCATCCTCGGCGGGCCGGATCCGGAGCAACAGCGGCTCTTCGCCAAGCACCTGCTCACCGCCTCGCTCCTCTCCGCCCCCGCCGCCATCGTCTGCGCCAAACTCCTTCTGCCGCAGAGCGGGAAGATCGAGACGGAGCTGCGCGTGTCGCCCGACCGGATGGGAGAGAATGTCTTCGACGCCGCCTGCCGGGGAACGACGCAGGGCCTCATGCTTGCGCTGAACATCGCCGCGATGCTCATCACGTTTCTCGCTTTCATCGCGCTGTTCAACTTTCTTGCTTTTGGCGCAGGCAGGATTACGGGGATAAATGAGTGGATTGCCGTTGCCACGGACGGACGATTTGAGGGGCTTAGCCTGGAGTTGCTCGCCGGGCTGCTTTTCGCGCCGGTGGCATGGCTGATCGGGGTGGAGTGGGGCAGCCTGCTCGATGTGGGACAACTGCTCGGCATCAAACTTGTGGCCAACGAGTTCGTTGCCTACGAGAGCCTCGGACGGATGATCGGGGACGAGGTGTTGACCGATCCACGCGCCATCATCATCGCGACCTACGCGCTTTGCGGTTTTGCGAACTTCAGTTCCATGGGCATCCAGATCGGCGGCATTGCCGTGCTCGCACCCGAACGGCGCGGCGACCTCTCGGCCCTTGCCCTGCGCGCCCTTCTCGGGGGCACAGCGGCCTGTCTCCTCACTGCCGCTGTCGCCGCAGTGTTTGTGCGATAGCCACGCCGGACTCATTTAGGGTTTTTGACCCTTGGAACCCCGAATTCGCTCGACAGAGCTAAATCCACGGGTGGATGCTTCGTTCCTTATGGCACGAAAAGCAGACAGCATTCTGGACACGATCGGCGACACGCCGTTGATCCGGCTCAATCGCGTGGCAGCGGACTGCGCCGCGACGGTGTATGTGAAAGGCGAGTGGTTCAACCCGCTTGCAAGCGTGAAGGACCGTATCGCGCTGGCGATGATCGAAGCGGGCGAGAGAGAGGGCAAACTCAAGCCCGGTGGTGTGGTCATCGAGCCGACTTCCGGCAACACGGGAATCGGGCTCGCCTTCGTGTGCGCGGCCAAGGGCTACCGCTGCATCCTCACAATGCCGGAAACGATGTCGATGGAACGCCGCATTCTGCTCGGCCTTATGGGGGCGGAGATCGTCCTGACCCCCGGCCCCAAGGGCATGCCCGGTGCCATCGCGAAGGCCAACCAGTTGATGGAGAAGCACGGCGGTAATGCCTACTGCCCCGGCCAGTTCGACAACCCCGCCAATCCGGAAATCCACCGCCGCACCACGGCGGAGGAGATTTGGGAAGCCACCGGCGGCGAGATCGACATCTTCATCGCGGGTGTCGGCACGGGCGGGACGATCACCGGTGTGGGCGAGGTCATCAAGCAGCGCAAGCCGGGCTTCAAGGCCATTGCGGTGGAACCGGAGGCCAGTCCCGTCATCAGCGGCGGTAAGCCCGGGCCGCACAAGATCCAGGGTATCGGCGCGGGCTTCATTCCGAAGAACCTCAATGTGGATGTGCTCGACGAGGTCGTCCGCGTCTCCAATGAGGACGCTTTCGAGACGGCGCAGAGGGTTTCGCTCGAAGAGGGCCTCGGTGTAGGCATCTCCAGTGGCGCGACGATCTGGGCCGCGCTCAAGGTTGCCCGCCGGTCCGAAAACGCGGGCAAAACCATCGTCGTTGTTGCCGCCAGCCCGAGCGAGCGCTACCTCAGCACAGCCCTCGCTGAGCGGGTGCGCGGGGAAGTGTCGTCTCTCGAAGTGCAGGAGGTGTGATTTCTGGCTGAGCAGAGACCGCGGGAGTCGAAAAGGCGCTGTTTTGGCCGTTAAGACGGACCGGGCATTTGCCAGACCTCCCAGAATTCATGTGCTTCGGGAAGCGGCTTGAAATCGCTTCCGGTGGAGCGGGATTCAATGAGGCTGAAGCGCGCGCCGAGGAGGGCTTCGCGTTCGTGTTCGAGGAGGGGAAAGGGCGGACCGTCCGGCTCGGGCGCACCATAGAGGAAGAGACCGGCGAGACGGCCGCCGGGCCGGAGAAGCGCCTCGATGCGCCGGACATAATCGAGTCTTCGGTCCACGGGAATGGCGCAGAGAAAGGTGCGCTCATAGCAGATGTCAAAGGCGGCGGCGGGCAATGCCGTCTCGTCGAAAAAGTCGGCTAAGTGGACGCACTCGGCGTGATCACCGAGGTTGCGTCGCGCGGCTTCCACGGCACCCTCGGCATAGTCGACGGCGATGACGCTGTGCCCCGCTCCGCGGAAGGCAATGACTTCGTGAGCGCGTCCGCAACCGGGGATGAGGACGCATTGCGCTGGAGGGAGCGTGGCGATAAAGGCTTCGAGTTCCAGCGGGCTTTTGCCGATGTCCCAGCCAGTCCGGCCTTCGCGGTAACGCTGCGTCCATTCCTCGCGCTTCATCGGGGCCTGTTTCGCTCGGAACACGCCGATGCCGCGGAAACGTTGGCGTAGGAACCGGGGGCACGCTGTTGCAGGAGGCGCAGGACTTCGGCGACGACGCCATCCAGCGGGATGTTTGAGTTGTCGATCCGGACGGCATCGGGCGCAGCCGTGAGAGGAGCGGTGGCGCGCGTGCTGTCGATGCGGTCACGGTTGTCAATGGTGTCGGTCTGCCCCTCGTCCTTGCGCCGGGCGGCTCGGGTGGAGGCGTCGGCTTCGAGGAATATCTTCAAGTCGGCTTCGGGGAAGATGACCGTGCCGATGTCCCGTCCCTCCATAACGAGTCCCTTGAAGCCATGCTTGCGGGCGACGGCGGCTTGATCGCGTTGATACGCGCGTACGGCGTCGCGCACGGCGGGAAGGGCGGCGAAGTCGGAGACAGCGGCGTTGACGGCGTCGGAACGGATGTCGGCAGCATCGGGTACATCTCCGTTGAGGCGGAGACAGGCGCACTGCCCGCGGACTTCAGTCTCGAAGCGAAGTCCGGCGAGAAATCGGTCGAGGGCGGTCCCTTTTTGCGGAGAGAGTCCCTCGGTCAGCGCCCGCAAGGTCAGAGCGCGGTAATGCGAACCGGTATCGACATGCAGAAAGTTCGCCGCCGCTGCGACGCCGCGGGCGGTTGACGACTTGCCGGAGGCCGCGCCGCCGTCGATCGCGACAATCTGGAAATCCTCGCTCATATGCAGGCTTTATTGGATTCGCGCGATGCGCTCCTTGGCAACGGTGTTTTCGCTCTTTGTTCCGTGGCCAAACCGCCGTTTGCCGCACCGCACGAACCGTCCGCCCGGCGGTTGCGTCCGTTCGTGGAAGAACTGGGACCGGCAAGCGAAGGGCGTGCGATCTTCCACCGATGAATCTAACGACGACCGCAAACAACAGTCCGTCCTTGCATGCTCCGCCGAGTCTGACAGAGTCTAGGCCAAATCGATTTTATGACCGGAGTTTCAAGGTGACAACTGATTACAAAAACAAGCTGCCTGACATGCAGAACGAGGATGCCTCGGCAATTCTCGGTGCCAACGTGCCCATTCTGCAGGTCGGGATTTCGAATTTTCGAGTCCCGTTGCGCTACATGCGGACGGCCGGGGATCCGATGACTCTTGAAACATCGGTGACCGGTTCGGTCTCTCTCGCGGCCGACCGCAAGGGGATCAACATGTCTCGGATCATGCGCGTCTTCTACGAGTTCGAGGACCGCGTCTTCACGCCCGAGCTTTTGGAGGATGTCCTTACGGCCTACAAGGAGCGTCTCGACAGCAGCCGCGCCCGACTGAAGCTCCGGTTTTCCTACCCGATGGAGAAAATGAGTCTCCGCAGCGGTCTCAAGGGGTGGCAGTATTACGAGGCCGCCTATGAGGGGATTGTCGACGATCTCGGACACTTCCGGAAGCGTATCCACTTCGATTTCGTATACAGTTCGGCCTGTCCGTGTTCGGCGGAACTCTCCGAGCATGCGCGCGAGGAGCGTTCGATCTATGCCATCCCGCACAGTCAGCGAAGCAAGGCACGTGTCAGCGTCGAGGTGCGCTCCGGCAAAATGGTTACTTTGGAGGACCTCCAGCGCCACTGCGAAGCTGCCTTGAAGACGGAGACACAAGTGATGGTCAAACGGGAGGATGAACAAGCGTTTGCCGAAATGAACGGATCGCAGGTGAAGTTTGTGGAGGATGCTGCGCGCCTCTTGTATGAACAACTCGACGCCGATTCGAACATTTTCGACTTTCAAGTGGCCTGCGCTCACCTCGAATCGCTGCATTCCCACGATGCCATCTCCGTTATCAACAAGGGTGTGGAGAAGGGTTTCTCCGGGAATGTGGACGATTTCCGCAGTTTGATCTGCTGAACCGGTTCGCCGGAAGCTTTTTGATCGTTTTGCCGCCTTCATTGACGGCGAAACTTGTCTCTCAGCCGTCAAACCCGTATTCGTCGAGCATCTGTCGCACGGTGGCGGGAAGGTCGTGCAGGTCGGGCCTTGTCATCACCGCAGCGTCGCAACAAGCGAGGTAGCCTACTGCCATTTTGAGTGTGGTGCGTCGACCCTGTGCCTCAATCCATGCTTGTAGCTCGGCCAATGCTTCCATCCATTTGGAGAGGGAAGCATCCGAGTCGTCGTGGAAGGCAAAGAATTGTTTAACGGCGTCTCGCTGGCTTGAACCGCGCGGGGGATGGGTCGCTAGCAGGCGGATGAACGCCTCGATTTCACGCGGATGAGAGGCATTCTCGAGCAGTTGATTACGAAGATCTTCGTCATCAATCGCAGACGCCAGCCGTTCCGCGACAGCACGCCACATTTGCTTCTCCGCTGGCGAACCGGTTTCACGCTTTCGACGGCTTTGCACCTTGCCCTCCCCACTCGGACGGGTGGGCGGAACTTTTTTCTCGGGCACAGAATCGGGGTCCATCAGTGCGGAAAAGAGAATCGGTTCGATACGCAAAAGGCAACTCTTTGCTGCGGCTCCTTGCGGGATCCTCGCCGTGGATTGCTTTCTTGAACAAAAGCACTTGCGCGGGTCTTCCACCGCACGGTAACGGGCGCGCGAACGGGCTATTGCCAAATCAACATTGTCGAGGAATTCGACAGGCCGGCACGGCGGAGGGCGCTTCAGCTTGGCGAGGAATCGCGCCCCTTCTCCGTCTTCCAGCCAGTCGCGCGTTCCGAGCGCCCGTCCCTCCGTGAGAAAGCGCGCGCGTAGCCGCAGCAACTCGTGCGGCTGCAACTCCCCGCCGTTCTTCACCGCCTCCAGCAGCGCCGCCGGGTCGATCCGCGCTCCGCTGCCGTCGCCTTTCGCCCCCGCTCCCTGCCCGAACATCATCAGTCGGTAGCATGCCAAGGCGTCCGCCGTGTCTTTCGCCGCCGGGAAGCAGGCGGAGAGCGCGCGGCAGAGGGATTCCTTCCCCGCCAGCGCCTCCGCGTAGCCGCACCAGCGGTAGTTCTCCGGCAGTTCCGCCAGACCCGCCCGCACTGCGTTCAAGTCGATGTAGGCCGCGATCAGCCCCACCAGCCACGGCGTATCCTGCACAAGCACGCTGCCGAAGCGCTCCGCCCACAAAGTCCCCGCCGTCCCGTGGGCAAGGTTGAACCAGCGCGTGTAGCGCTGCCGCAAGGTGCGCATGAACTCCGAGATGTCCCCCATGCGCCGGCGCAGCCGCTCGCGCAGGGCCTCCGCCGTCTCCGGCGGATCGTTCGCCAGCGCGTGCGCCAACTCCTCCGCGTTGAGCCCGCTCCACTGCGCGCGCGAGGCCCCGTAGAGCGCGCGGTAGCGCCGCACCAAGGTGGCGTCGTCGCACATACGCGCCGCCGGATCAATGCGCACAAGGATATGGAAGTGCGTCTCCAGCACACAGTAGGTGATCACCTCCACGCCGCTGAACTCCGCCGCGCGGTGCAGCGCCG
>SKLD01000511.1 GCA_007123395.1 Opitutales bacterium | reverse complement strand
CGCAGCGCCGCGACCCACACCTCGCGCTGCACATCCGCGAGCAACCGCCGCCGCTGCACCACACGCGCAATAAGGTGGTAAACACAAACTTTATCAGAGATTATTCTTCTTTCACTCATAACACAATATTATTAATATTTCATATAGGTCGTAATAGCTTTGAGAAAATTAGCAAGAAGGAAAAGGGGGCTCAATTCTTTGGTGCGCAGCAAGGCGCGGGAGAGTCGACGGTTCCGGCCTTCGTTCCACTTGAAGACGCTCACGTGCTGGAAGTAGAAGAGGACCATCAGAGAAGAGGACCATCAGTGTGGTGGGGCGGCGGGTTTGCTTTTTGTCCCATCCGAGGATGCTTTTGCGGTGCTTTGCGAGGTAATCGCGCAGGACTTTCTGGATGAGGTTCCAGACCATCAGGCTCAGCAGCAGGATGAACCCGAGCGCTTCGATGCGTTCGGCTTTTTTGAGGAAGGTCTCGTTGACGATGACGGGGTCCTTGAGAAAGCGGAAGTTCATCTCCACGCCGTTCTGCGCCTTGTAGGCACGCTGGACGGCGGCCCCGTCGAGCCCGCCGGCTTGACCGGCCGCGGGCACGTTGCTGAGCAGGACAAAGCATCCTGCCCGTTCGCGCGCACGGGCAATGGCTTCGCTGTTCTCGCGCAGGCGCAGATGGATGCGGTGGCGGTAAGCGCGCACTTTGCGCGGCCCGCCTTGTTTGGGACGCCCGCGCGCGTAGACCGGCTCGGCCCGCACTTCGGCCTGTATGGTGTGGCAGGCATACCGGTTCTCGCGCAGCAGAGCCGCGGCATGGCGTTGCGCGTCGGCCGCGCAGGCGAAGGGTTCGCGCAGTGCGGCTTTGGCGAGTTTGGCGAAGGCTTCTTTTTCGGCGGTGAGTTGTTTTTCGAGTTTGCGCGTGCGGCGTTTGTCGTGGGCGTTACTGTACGGTACGCGACGGCGGCTTGCGCCACCTTGTAGTTGGCGGGCAGGCGGGTGATGAAGGGCTGCCCGCGCAGCGCTTCGAGGTTGTCCGCACTGACCAGAGCGGAGTCGGCCACGTAGATGCAGGCGGCGGGGTCGAGGCCGTGCTTTTTGAGATAACGGGCGACGCGGGTGAGTTCGGCGGTGTTGGCTTTTTTGTCGGAGGTGTTGCCGCTGAGGACCGCTCCGTGCAGGGGCACGCTGCCTTTCACGCAGAGCGCTTCGAACATGAACTGCTTGAGATCGGGACGTTGTCTTTGCTGTGGCCGCGGGTGATGTTTTGCGGAGAATCGACCTCCTTGTCGACCAAGGCGGTGACGCTGAGCGTGAGCGCCTGGAGCACGAGGACATCGTCGTAGCGGTCGGCGACAAGCCCGGGCAGTTCATCCACCTCCGACCAGACGAGGCGGCGGAACGGCGTGCCGGGATCCCGCCGCGCAGTGGCGGGCATGATGAGATTGGGCAGAAGCGCCGAGGGGTGGAAGAGAGTCCCGTGATCCGCGCGTGCCCGGGGTATCGCATCTTGGCGGGACGGCGTTGCTTGGTCGCATCTCGCCGGCCGGGTCGGCGCTTCCTGCTGGCTAAACACAAAAAAGCCGCACGTGCGTGCGGCTGAAAAAGAGAACCGGCGGGTTCACCAGTTGCCGATCCGGGTCGACTCGTCGTGCGGAGGCGGCCCTTTGGACCAAATATCAAACCCTCTCGCACCGAGCGGGTTACTTTGCCCGGGGAAGCGGTACTGGTATTCGTTGCCCCAGGGATCGACGGGAATCTCGCGAATGTAGGGTCCCCGCCAGCGTGCTTCCCTACCCGCCGGTGCGCGGAAGAGAGCTTGAAGCCCTTCTTCGGTTGTCGGATAGGAGCCCATATGGATGCGGTATTGCTCCAGCGGAGCATTGAGGGAACTGTTGACATACATTTTCGCCGTATCGACCTGCGACTCTCCGAACATATTGGAGAGGACGCCGACGGAAAGCCCGATGATAAGGGCGATCATTCCGATGACGATGAGCATCTCGAGCAGAGTGAAACCCTTCTTCGAGCGCATACATGTCTTCCGGGCACGGCCCGTGGATTCTATCCTTTTCATGGTTAGTGGGAGATGCGGAATCCGCAATTCATTCCAAATGCCATGCGAAGAGAGGGAACTTCAGCAATGCTGACCAATGGCACTCAGGAGCGGGCGCGGCGGGCGCGCACAGCTTGGCGGATCTGGTTGAGGTAGGATTCGATATGCTCCTGACGCCGCAGCCCTTGGGCGGACTCAAGGAGGCGTATAGCTTCATCCAACTCTTGTCGGCGGACGCGCAGGCGGGCGTGGGAAATGTAAGCACGCACCTGCTGATCGATATCATCCACATCCTGGGCGCGCTCGAAATAGAGGATTGCCTGGTTCTGGAAGCGCCGCTCCTGCACCCGTTGCTGTTCCTCGTCCAAATCCAAGTCCGGGGTGCGGTCGGAGTAGTATTGCCCGAGGGCGATGAGCGCTCCGGCGTTGAACGGGTCGCGCCGGAGGACGGCTTCAAGGTTGTCGATCGCCTCCTCACCGCGCCCCATGACGACATTGACTTGCGAGCGGAGGGTAAGGAGTTCGATTTCCTGGCTGTCGCTGAGGTCGTCCCCGAAGCGCTCTTCCAGCGTGCCGATGACGGCGAGAGCCTCATCATAACCACTGAAATTAATAAGGGTGCGCACGGCACCGACAAAAGACTGATAAAGTGTGAGATCGCGGGCCGCGAGGATGGACTCCCGATAGGCTTCGGCGGCATCCTCGACAATATTAAGGTTCATGTAGACATCGCCGAGGAGGCGCAGGGACTGGGAGTCGGCGACACCCATCATCCGCACCATTTCGAGGTTCTGTGTCGCTTGGTCGATGCGGTCGGTGGCGATGAAAGTGTTCGCTTGGAGGTTCCAGAGTTCCGAACTGCTCGGGCGCTCGAAGAGCAGCTCAGCAAGGGCGGAACCCGCCTCGTGATACCGTTCTTGATTGAAGAGGATTTGGGCAAGGATCTGGCGGAACTCAAAACTAGCCGGATTGAGCATAAGACTGTTACGAACCGCATTTTCGGCAGCTGTATAGCGTCCTTGCTCGAAGAAGATGTAGCCCAGAAGACCAAAGACAATGGGATCGTTGAGACCCAACTCAACAGCCCGGACAAAGTGCCGTTTAGCGTCATCGCGCCGGTCGTCCATGCGGAAATAGATGTGTCCCATGTTCGTGTGGACACGCCGGAAATTCGGAAAGATCTCCACCGCTTGGCGGAAGTATTCGAGCGCACGGTCGCGCCAACGCCGCTGATCGACCGCGCCCGACACCGTTTCCGAAAGCCGCATGCTGACATTCCCGGCAATCTGAAGGACATTGGCTGAGGGGGTTCTTCCCTCATTACGCGCCCGCCGGATGTAGTCCTCAGCGGCGTCCACGACGGCTCGCAGGTGCGACTCCCCGGAACGACCCTCGGCTTCAGCCTCGGCCGCGCGCTGGACGCTCTCCCGGATCTTCGGCAGAAGCTCCATGATAGCGCGGTCCTGACGGTCGAGTTCGGGCTCGACGCCGGGATCGATGCCATAAGTGCCCGCGAATGCGCGCTCCCACTGCGGAGAGCGGTATATTTCGAGAATTTCCTGGCGCGAAATGGCGCTAAGAGCCACGGCAGTGCCGAGGAGTCCGAAAAGGATAGTGATTTTTTTCATTGAAGCAAATGTATACTGAAAAGCGGGTTTGAAGGAAAATCAGGAACTGTGACGGAAGGGAATACGGATACGCACGCGTGTGTGGACAGCCTGGCCGTCCTTTTCGCCGGGTTCGAAGCGCCAGCGGCGCACCGCGCGGATAGCGGGCTCGTCAAAGCCCGGATTCGTTGAAGAGCGCACGCGGATGTCACGTGTGGTACCGTCGGGCGTGACGATAAACTCAAGAACGACTTCACCGGAAATACGGGCGTTGCGCAGTTCCGGCGGATACGTCGGCTCGGGTTGGAAGGTCGGGCGCGGCGGATGGGAAAGGTCGCCGATTTCATAAATGATCTCGTCGAGACCGGCGCCGATCTGGAAATCGGGCACGGTGAAGTCACCACCGGCCAATCCGGTGACATCCGGATTGAGAGCGAGTTCCAACTGGTCGAGCGTGGGCGGCTCCCGCTGCTCTTCCACATCGTCGATATCCGCCTCGTCTTCAACGTCCTCCGGCGGCGGTGGCTCCGGCGGAACTTCCGGTGGCTGGTAGTCGACAAGCTCCACAGTGCGCGTGAGACGCTCACGCAGGGTGGTAATGTATTGGCTGATCGGCAGCAACAGCATCACCACCAAGGCAAAGATCACTCCGGTCGTGATCGATACAGGATACTCGGACTTGAGGCCCGGCGGTCCCCCTTCATTTCGCTGTTTCTTTTTGCTCATCAATCTTCCTCCTCTACATGTGAGACGCTCCTAACGGCCTCTTTGTTCCGCCGTCGACAAACTAACGATGGACGCGGGCGACGCGAGCTTCGACTCGTCGATGACACGAATGACAATGCCGGAGGGCGCGCCGCGGTCGACTTGAATAATAATGGGCATGGCCGGAGTCTGCGAGGTGAGGCGGCGGACGACGCCGCGGACGCCGACAATCCCGATATCGTCGCCCCCGTAATAGACCTCCCCGCCCTCGGTGACGGCGAAGAGGATGCTCATGCGTTCGAGCTGCGCGGCGGTAAAGGCCTGCTCGCGCTGCACCTCCACGCCGGGTTCTTCGACAAAAACGGTCACGACAATGAAAAAGATCAACAGGATAAAGACCATGTCGATGAGCGGCGAAATATTGATGTCGCTCACCTCGGCCTCGTCGCGGTTGCGCAAGGAACCTCGCTTACTCATGATGCTTTCCTTTCTTCACCGCCTTGCGCATTGTACATCCGCTGAACAATCACCGACTCAAGTTCCGCGAGAAAGGCAATGTAACGGTTGCGCCCGCGCAAAACGAGGGCGATGAGAATGTAGCCCGGGATGGCGATCATGAGCCCGGTCTGCGTAGTGATCAAGGCGATGCGAATGCCCTCCGCCACCAGTTCCACGGCAGTGCTCGCGGCGGAGGAAAGGACGCGGAACGTGGCAAGCATACCAATGACCGTGCCGAGCAGGCCCATGAGGGGCGCGATGGTGACGAGGACGCTCAAAACGGTGATCCGGGAGTTCACGGCCGGGATGATCCGCGCCCGCACGGCTTCGATGCGCATGAGCGCATCGGCGCTGAAACGACCGTCGCCGACAACAAAACGCACCACTTCGCCCAAGTGGCCCTCGCCCTTCTCCGGCTTGTCGAGCCAACCTTCCCAAACCTCGCGCGGGACCTTTTTCGCCTTCGTACGGCTGAGGCGCAGGTAGAGCGTCATTGCCTGATAGTAAATCGTCAGCGCAAGCAGGAAGAGCGGAATCATGAGCCAACCGCCGTCCCGCCACGTTTCCCACGTGAAGGCGGGAAAATCCTCCCACGAGAGATCAGTATATAATTCCTGGGCGGCTTCCGCCGCGTCCGGAACTTGGGCCATTATGGAGAGGAGTGCGTCCATCGGGTTCAGGGAGCAGGCCTCAGGCGGCGTCCTTCTTATTACCCAAGCGGATTTCTTCGATTCCGTTGATAAATCCGACGGCAGTCTGCTCCATGCTCGCGACAACGCCCTTGGCCTTGCGGTTGAGGAGCGCATGCACAATGAGCGTCGGAATGGCGATCATGAGACCCCATTTGGTCGTGATGAGCGCCTCGGAAATACCGGCGGCGAAATTCCGGGCGTCACCGGTGCCGACGATGGTGATAAGCTTGAAGGTACGAATCATCCCCGTAACCGTCCCGAGGAGGCCGAGGAGCGGTGCGGTCGCCGCCGTCACGGCGATGATGGCGAGGAACCGTTCCAGCTTGGGTTGGGTGTTGATGATCTTTTCGTAGAGAATTTCCTCAACAACCTCCTTGTTTTCGTCCGCATTTTCGACCGCCGCGGTAAGCATGTCACCCACCGGACCGCCGACGGATTTGGCATGCGCCAAGGCCTTGTCTTTATTGCCTTCGCGAATGTGTCCGAGGATCGTCCGCAAGTCGCGTTCCTTCGCCGCTTTAACAGAGAAGAGTTCGAAGGTCTTGAAGACGGCGATAACCGCCGCGACAAACACGAGGGTAAGGATAGGCACCATGACGGGGCCGCCCGTGCGGATCTCCTCGGCGAGGGTCATGGTATGCTCCTCGGCTTCCCAAGCCTCGCCGTCGGTGGTGTCGACGGGAATCTCCCCTTCGCCGGTCTCGATTAGTTGCGCGATGCCGGACCGAAACTGCGGCAGGAGGTATATGTCGGCGCGGTTATTGTGGGTGCCGCGGGAGATACCGACGAGTTCCCCGTCATCCGACTGGAAGTATGAGTTGGGGCCGACGAGAACGAACGTTCCTTCGCGGATGGCGCCGCGAGCGATGGATGCCTCACCCTCGAACCGTTTGCCCCCGATGATGTTGCCCAACCTCCGCAAGGCGATGTCGAGGAGGGCGAGCTGGTGCTCGAAGATCTCCTCGTCGTCCATGGGATCGTCCGCTTCCAGCAGTTCCAGAGTGCGCCGGATTTTCTCGCGGTAGACCGGGATCTCCGACTCGTCGATATTGTTTTCGAAGCGGCGGAAGTAGTCGTTAAGGAGCGTCGACTTGATGTAGTTGTTGTTTTCGCGGATGTCGCGCAGGCGCTGCTGCAATTGGCTGACCTCAAGGTCCACGCTCTGCCGGATGCGGGCAGCGTCGGACACCTCAGCGCGCAGGCGCACAACCTCGTCTTCCAAAGTATCAAGTTCCGCCGCGAGCGGCGGGCGCTTCTCCGTGATCTCTTCATTCAGAGCCTCCAGCTGCTGTTGGGCGCGCTCAAGGCGTTCCTGCGCCTGCCGGACGGCGGCATCGAATTCCTGCGCGCCGAGGAAGCCGACGCCGAGAACAAAGGAAAGGGTGACTAAAAGTTTTTTCATCGTTTTGGAATGCTTAAAGTTTGAGTCGCTCACTCGCTCAAAGTGATGTCGGTGATACGGACCGGAAGGCGTACGGCTTGAGCCGGTTTTACGCGGCCCGCATAGAACTCAACAGCGCGCCGCACAGGCCCGACGAGTTCAGGCCGCTCCGTCCACTCCCAACCGCCGTCCGCCGGCACTCCATAGCCGGCGACATTGCCTTCACGGTCAACATAATAAGCTAATGCGAGCCCCATGTAGATCACGTCGACGCTGACGATCTCACCGTTGTCCAAGCGCCGCTCGTCGACATCGAGAGTGAAGAGCGAGTTAAAGCGGTCCGCCTCATTCATGAGGCCGACGACCACGGCCATGCGGTCGGAAGCCTGCTGCGAGCGCCCGAGCTGGCCGACAAGCCTCTCCACACGGGTGCGCAACGGGCGCGGGAAAAATTGTGCCATTTCGCGCATCCGCGCTTCCAGCCCCGGCAATGCGTCCTGGATAGAGCGGTTCGCCGCGCGCACCGCGTCTATATCCTCGCGGATCTCGGCGATACGGCGCTCGGCCTCGGTCGTGCGCGCCTCCGTCTCTTCGATGCGGAGCTGCAAATCTTCACGCTCCGAGCGGAAAAGATCGATCCGCCGTTGTGCCGTCTCTTGGTAAATCTCCCAATCACGGCGCGTCTCCGAAAGCGTCGTGCGGACACGGACCATTTGCTCGATCGTCGCGCGCGTGCCTTCGATACGTTCGCGGACTTGGTCCGGGTTTTGGGCGGAGGCCACACCGGGTGCCGCAAAGGCAACCGCGAGGGCGAAGAGTAATTTTCTTTTCATGTGAGTCGTTTTAATGATTTTCCGAAGTAAAAAAACACTGAGGCAAAAGGTTCAACTTAATCCTGAAGTTCGGGCCGCGTCACCGGGACTTCCGGAGAAACCGCGAGGTGAGCGGGCGATAAAAACATTCGAATCCTGACAGTTAACCCCGGCAAGTCAATGGCATGAACTGAAACCCATTTGTGACACATGTCTGAACGTTCCGCGGAGAGTCATGTCAACCAAAGATTCTCGCTTTGCGACACACCGGTGCCAATTCGCGACGAACTGGACCCGCGCGCCATCGTGACCGGCGAAGCGGGAAGTCGGATCAGCGCCAAACACTCGGCGGAAAGGGCGGAGGTATTCAAAGGGGTTCCGAACGATACCATTGCTTCATCCGATCACAGAAAACGGCTGATCGTTCAAATAATCCTTCATCAAGGCGACGCGCGCCGCAGCGCGCGCCGAACAGCCGGGAATGCGACAGACAAATTTGGCGGATTTTCACTTGACTGTGAACACAAAAACACCTAAACATTTGCTTAGTATGAAAGATCTCACCGTTCGGCAGCAAGAAGTCCTCGGTTACCTGCAACTGCACATGCGCGAACACGGCACTTGGCCGAGTTTTCGCGAAATCGAGCAACATTTCGGTTTCCGCAGCACCAATGCCGTCATGGGGCATATCCGCGCCCTTGAGCGCAAAGGCTACATCAGCCGGATCCCCGGCCAGGCGCGCACCTACCGCATCAATCTCGACTTGAACGACGACAGCCCGCCGCGGGAGGCGCTGGACGTCCTTGAGATACCCGTATACGGGCACATCGCGGCAGGCTATCCCGACGGCGTCGAAACCTCGGGCGAGATCGGCCGCCTCCAGATTGACGTCGAGTCCGCCGGAATCCGGCGTTCCCGCCGCAGCTTCGGTCTCAAGGTTCGGGGCGAAAGCATGGTCGACGCAGGTATCTTCGACGGAGACACCGTCATCGTTGAGCAGAGCGCGCCGAAAGACGGGGATATCGTTGCCGCCCTCATTGACGGGGAGACGACGCTCAAGCGCTTCGTCAACAAACCGGGTGAACCACCCTACCTCAAAGCCGAAAACCGGCGCTACCCCACTCTGCACCCCGTAGCCGAACTCGTCGTGCAGGGCGTAGCCCGGGCCGTCGTCCGCCACCTGTAGCTCCCCGCGGCACGCCACCGTCAGGGCAGAGTTACCAATGACCGCCCATTCCACGTCGCCCGCCTCCGCCTCCGCGCGGGCACCGTCCACGCCGGACGAGTGGGAGGCTTACTTTGCGGCCCGTTGGGAATGGTTGCGCGCACCGCTCGGCCAACCGCCCGGCAGTGAGCGCGACGAATACGAGGACACCGCTGTACACCGCGCCGTCTTCGGCCCTGAGGGCGACGTTCTCGCGATCGGGCGACTGCACCTTGTTGACGCCGCCAATGCCCGTGTGCGCTACGTCGGCTGCGATCCCGACCACCGTTGCAGAGGTCTCGGGCGAGCCGTTATGGGGGCGCTCGAAGAAGCCGCGTACCGGCGCAACATCCGGCGGATCCATCTTCACGCGCGGGAGGATGCCGTCAGCTTCTACATCCGCCTCGGTTACCGTGCCACCGGAGCGGCCCCGACCCTTTACGGAAAGATCCCGCAGACGATGATGGAGAAAAAACTTACGCCGCCCGCCTAGCCTCGGGGATCCCAGCGCCTTTCCCGTTGCAAAGGCAAGGTATGCGCGTACGTTGCGCCATTATGTCCGGCAACCTTGGCACAGAGCCCCTGCGCATCGCCGGCCGCGAGTTTCCCTCGCGGCTGCTCGTGGGCACGGGCAAATTCGCTTCCAACGAAATCATGCGCGACGCGTGCGTGGCGAGCGGTAGCGGTCTTGTCACCGTCGCACTCAAACGCGCCAGTCTGCGCGGGGCCGACCCCTTCGCCGACATCCTCGACTACCTCGACCCGAAGCGCTTCCTCATTCTCGCCAACACCGCCGGAGCAATGGATGCCGCCGAGGCCGTGCGCATCGCGCGTCTCGCCGCCGCCTCCGGTCTGCCCAAGTGGATCAAGCTCGAGATCCACCCCGACCCCAACTACCTTCTCCCCGATCCAATCGAGACGCTGAAGGCCGCTGAAGTTCTCGTCGCCGAGGGCTTCACGGTTCTTCCATACATCAACGCGGACCCTGTTCTCGCGGCACGTCTGCAAGACGTCGGCTGCGCCACTGTCATGCCTCTCGGCTCACCCATCGGCTCCAACCGCGGCCTCGAGACCGAGGCACAGATCCGCATTATCATCGAACAAGCGCGTGTCCCCGTCGTTGTCGACGCCGGCATCGGCGCACCCAGCCATGCCGCTGCCGCCATGGAAATGGGGGCCGACGCCGTCCTCGTCAACACAGCCATCGCCGTGGCCTCCGATCCGGCACGCATGGCTCGCGCCTTCGCTCTCGCCGTCGAGAGCGGTCGGTCGGCCTATGAGACAGGCCTTAGTACGACCGCTGAGCACGCCGTTGCTACCTCGCCGCTGACTTCATTCCTCGGCTAACACCGCTCCGGCGGCCACGCACCGACCCATGGGATTTTCCGAAATCTATTCTCAATTGCCCGTTGAGGCACTCGTCCGTCAGTCCGAAGACACCTCGGCAGCTACCGTCGACGCCGTCCTCGCGCGGGGGACAGCCCGCAACCTGCGCGAGTTCGGCGCGCTCCTCTCGCCTGCCGCGCAGACTCGGCTGGAGGGGCTGGCAGCCCGATCCCAAGCTGTCACGCAGCGGCACTTCGGCAAGGTGATCCGGCTCTTCGCGCCCATCTACCTTTCCAACGAATGTGTTAATATCTGCACTTATTGCGGCTTCTCGCGCAATAACCCGATCCCGCGTGTCACCCTGCCGGTTGAGCAGGTCGTCGACGAAGTGGGCAAGCTCGCACGCCAGGGTTTCCGCTCCATCCTGCTCGTCGCAGGCGAACATCCGAAGTATGTTTCCAACGGATACGTGGAGGAAGTCGTGCGGCGCAGCCTCGAAATAGTCCCCGGCATCGCCCTCGAACTCGGCCCGCTCGAGACAGAGCCCTACCGCCCGATGGTCGCCGCCGGCTGCGAATCACTCGTGGTGTATCAGGAAACCTATCACAAGCCCACCTACACGACCCTGCACACCGCCGGCCCGAAAAAACACTACGAATGGCGCATGGACACACCAGAGCGAGCCTACGCCGCAGGGTTCCGGCGCCTCGGTATCGGAGCGCTCTTCGGTCTGCATGACTGGCGTCACGAGGCCCTTTCCGTCGCCGCCCATGCGCGGCATCTGCTCCAACACTGCTGGAAGGCACAGATCTCGATCAGCATCCCCCGGATGCGCCCCGCCGCTGGCGGCTTCCAACCCGACCCGAGATTTTCCATGAGCGACCGGGAACTCGTGCAGCTCATTGCCGCCTTCCGGTTGCTCTTGCCGCACGCGGGCATCGTCCTTTCCACGCGCGAGCATCCGGCCCTGCGCAACGGGCTCGTTCGTCTTGGCGTCACCCACATGAGCGCGGGTGCCTCCACCGAACCCGGAGGCTACAGCTCCTTCGACGAAACCACCTGGACCCAGACCAAAGACGCCCAGCCTGGCGAGCAGTTCCATATCGCCGATGAGCGCAGCCCGGCCACTGTCGCCGCCATGATCCGCGCCCAAGGCTACGAGCCGGTGTGGAAAGACTTCGACCAAGCCCTCGTCTCCGGCGGTGCCTGATCCATCCTTTTTCCGTACACGACCATGTCCGAGAACACCGTCACCGTTGAAGCCAATGGCGAATCCTTCCGGATCGCTGCCGCCATGCCGCTCCGCCGTTTTATCGAGAGCCAGGGCCTGCCCCCCGCCCATGTCGTCGTCGAGCACAACGGCCGCGCCCTCCCGCGCGACGCCATCGACCGAACAGTCCTCAAGGACGGCGACCGCCTTGAGATCCTCCGTATTGTCGCGGGCGGTTGAGCACCGCACCCTCCATACTTTGCAAGGCTGACCTTTGAAACTGACCGACCTCAACCGCCGTGGCGGCATCGACGCCAACTGCCTGCTCCTTGAGATCGGCCCTTTCCGCATCGCCATTGACGCCGGCCTCAGCCCCAAAGAAGCCGGAAACCGCGCCTTGCCCGCCCTCGATCTGGCGCACGACCTTCCCGTCGACCTGATTTTGCTCACGCATTGCCACCTCGACCACCTGGGGGCCATGCCCGTGCTCATGCGACACCACCCGGAGAGCACGCTCGTCATGAGCGCCCCATCCAAGCTGCTCGCCCGCCGCATGCTGCAAAATTCCTACAACGTCATGGTGCGCCAGCGGGAAGACGAAGCCATCACCGAATACCCGCTCTACACCCGATCGGAGATCGAGCGAATGGGTACGCGGGTCTTCCCCCTCGGCTTCGATCAACCACGCATCTTTTCCAGCGCCACGGGCGAGGCCCTTGTTGTAACCTTCCATCCTGCCGGTCACATTCCCGGCGCCTCTTCGATAACGCTCGAATACAAGCACCGCCGTATTT
>SKLD01000343.1 GCA_007123395.1 Opitutales bacterium | reverse complement strand
AGCGCTTCGGCAGCGTGCTTGTGCAGGACACGCCGTGGCTGGTGGGCCTGATCGCGGCCTACATCGACTTGAACGCGGTGCGCGCGGGCTTGGCGGATCTGCCGGAGAACTACCGCTGGTGCGGCTACACAGAGGCGCTGGCGGGGAGGGAGTCGCTTTGCCGCGCGCTCGCCGCGTGCTTTCCGGCGGCGAGGGACACGGCGGATGCTTTGGCGCGCTACCGTCTGCTGATGCTCGGGAGGGGAGCGGGCACGAAGGGCGACGGCACAGGGGCGCGCATCGACGCGGCGGCGCTCCTTGAGGCGGTGAAGAACGGCGGGGAGCTGCGGCCGCACGAGTTGCTGCGGCTGCGCGCGCGGTTTCTCACGGAGGGCCGGGCGCTCGGAACACGCGACTGGCTGGAACGCGGAGAAGGCGCAAGCGTTCTCGCACAGATGAAGCGACCGCCGCCGTGCCGGCCTATCGAACTGGTCGACAATATCGATCTCGCGATCGCCCGCTCACGAGCAAGATACAGGTCGGTCGAAGACCCGCGTGCATGACATCCGGGCGTTGGTGCTTCGCGCCGCACCAGCCGGCCGAAGAAGCCCGCTTCCCGGGCAAGGTGTCCAATGCGGGCAAGAACGGCCCGTCTGCCCTACCGCTTTGTCCAGCGGTAGTTGATGGCACCGCCGTAGTTTCTGTTGCGCTTGCGCTTCTTGGAAACATCGTCGTCGAAGACGGGCGACCAGTTATACTCAAAGCCCTCCAGTCGGCTCTTCGGGATTTCCTGGCCGATGAACCGCTCGATGGCGGCGAGGTGGTCCTTCTCTCCGGCGGTGAAGATAGTCACGGCGTCGCCCGAACGGTCGGCGCGGCCCGTGCGTCCGATGCGATGCACATAGTCCTCCGGATGCTGCGGAATGTCGTAGTTGATGACGTGGCTGACGTCACTGATGTCGATGCCGCGGGCGACGATGTCGGTGGCAACAAGAATCTCCGACTTGCCGGACTTGAAGTCTGCCATGGCCTTGTCGCGCTCCTTCTGCGTGCGGTCCGAGTGGAGGACGGCCACCTTGCCGTGTCCGGTGGCGTCGAGCCAGCGCGCGATGACATCGGCGCCGACACGCGTCCGTGTGAAAATGAGGACACTATGGTAATCGAGCTTTTGTAGCAGGGCGACGAGGAGGTCAAACTTCTGCCGGTCGTCGACGGGGTAGATAGAGTGTTTGATCGTGTCGGCCGGTTTGCGACCGCCCCCGATTTTTATCTCCAACGGATCCTGTAGCATCCATTTGGAGAGGCGTTCGATTTCGGGCGGAATCGTCGCCGAAAAGAGGAGGCTCTGCCGTTTCTTCGGGCAATAGCCGATGATGCGGCGGACATCCGGCAGAAAGCCCATGTCGAGCATCCGGTCGGCCTCGTCGAGGACGAGATATTCGACCTTGGAAAGGGTAAGCGCTTTCTGGCCCAAGTGGTCAAGAAGCCGGCCCGGCGTGGCCACAACGAAATCCACGCCGGTCTTCAGGGCCTCGCGCTGCGCACCGTAGCCCACACCCCCGTGCAAGAGGACGCTCTTGAGACCGGTGTGTTTCCCGTAGAGCTCGATCTGCTCAATAACTTGCCGCGCAAGCTCGCGCGTCGGCTCGAGAATCAAGCAGCGCGGTGTCTTGCGGTGTTCGCCGAGGAGGGAAAGGATGGGCAGCGCGAACGCGGCCGTTTTGCCCGTTCCGGTCTGTGATCCGCCGATGAGGTCGCGCCCCTCGAGGAGAGCCGGGATCGCCTCAGCTTGGATTGGCGTCGGCCGGGTATAGCCCTTCTCTTCAATCGCCTTGAGCACGTCCGGCGAGAGCTTGAGCGAGTCAAACATCACATCTCCCGGGGCGCCCGTTTCTGCAACAGGTGTCTCTGACATACAATTCTATGGTTTTGTGTTGAAACCCGCGGAGACCGTGGGCCAACCAACCACGAATCCACGGGAGTCCGCAACGGTCCGGCGACGTCCTCTGCGGACTCCGGTCAATTCGTGGCTGATTTGGAAATAACTCGGACAGTCGCACAGGACCGCGCCCGAAGCAAGCATGAAGGGCCGGAGCGCACCTCCGCACCGAACGCGGCGACTCGTCCCGCAAAGGCCACGGCAAGAATGCCGACTCGCCGCCGTTGAAGACCGAACCGGAGATAGCCGCGGCCTTCCGCCCCCGGGATTATGCCTGCGTGGATTCGGCTTTGCGTTCCTCGCGACGGGCGTACAGTCCGCTGGAGAGATACTTCTTGCGGCGCTGCGCGAGTTGCCGCTGGCGGCGGGCATTCGGCTTGGCGCCGGGCTTCTTCGTCTTGGCACGGCGTTTAGCGTGCAGTGGCTGGATACGTCCGGACATGATACTGGATCAATTGAATGAAAACCGGTGAGACTGTTCGCCGGGTCCGGCGCTTGGCGAGGAAAAAAGGTGCCCCTTCGTGCGAAGTTTTGGCGTTGCGCCCCTGCGGACGATGGGCACGCTCCCGCACATGCGATTCTCGCCGTCCAAAGAAGCGTTCCGCGGCCTCGCCCGCGAGGGTAACCTGATCCCCGTCACGACCGATCTCATGGCCGATTTTGAGACGCCGGTCTCCATCTATTCCAAGCTCAAGGCATCGGGACCGGCGTTTCTTCTCGAATCGATCGAGGGCGGTGCCAACGTCAACCGCTACTCCTTCATCGGCTGCAACCCGCGCGTCACCATTGAAGCGCACACCGGCGGCGAAACGACCGTCACGCGCCGCGACGGCAGCCGCGAAACACTCCCCACACCGCCCGATCCGCTCACGCTCGTCGAGCGTGAAATGGCCCCCTTCCGTCCCGTGCATCTGCCAGACATGCCCCGGTTCATCGGCGGCGCTGTCGGGTTCCTTGGCTACGAATACATTCACTGCGTGGAGTCCACCGTACCGCTGGCCGCGAAAGACGTTCTCGGCATGCCAACGCTCCATTTCGTCATTTCCGACACACTCGTCATTTTCGACCGCGCAAGGCAGACACTCCGCCTCCTTGTCAACGCCCGCGTCGACGATCCGGCGAACGCGGATGCGGCCTACGAAACTGCCCTCGGTGCCTTGCGCTGTCTCGCCGCCGCTCTCGCCAAAGGGCGCGAGGTCGCCACAATCCCCGTCGAAAGCGCCCCGCCCATCGACCCCCCGGGGGGAAACTTCACCCAGCCCGGATTCGAGGACATGGTGGAGCGCTGCAAGGAATACATCCGCGCCGGCGACGTCATCCAAGTCGTTGGAAGCCAGCGCTTCGAAAAAGACTTTGCGCGCTCCCCGCTCGACCTCTACCGCGCGCTGCGCGTCGTGAACCCGTCACCCTATATGTTCCTTTACGATCCCGGGCCGTTTGCCCTCGTCGGTGCCTCGCCCGAGGTCCACGTCAGGCTAACCGACGGACGCGCGGAGATGCGACCGATCGCCGGCACCCGGCCCCGCGGGGCCACACCGGAAGAAGATCTCGCTCATGAGCGAGATCTTCTCGCCGACGAAAAGGAGCGCGCCGAGCACCTCATGCTCGTCGACCTCGCGCGCAATGATCTCGGGCGCGTCTGCCGCTACGGCAGTGTCACCGTGCCCGATTACATGATCGTCGAGCGCTACTCTCACGTCATGCACATCGTGTCACAGGTCGAGGGCCGCATCGATCCGGAGCGGACCGCTTATGACCTCATGCGTGCCACCTTTCCCGCCGGCACCGTGAGCGGAGCGCCAAAAATCCGCGCCATGCAAATCATCGCCGAACAGGAGCGCGAGCGGCGCGGCCCCTACGCCGGGGCGCTTTGCTACTTCAGTTACGATGGCAACGTCGACAGCTGTATCGCCATCCGCACCGCCCTCCTCAAAGACGGGCGTATTTTCATCCAAAGCGGGGCCGGTCTCGTCGCCGACTCAGTGCCCGCCAGCGAATACCTCGAAACCGTGAACAAAGCGCGTGCCATGTTCAAGGCGGTCGCCCTCGCGGAAGCCATGCCCTCCCACGGGCTCCCGGGTTGAAAGGCCCCTCATCCCCCACCCATGGGGAATTCGCCCCGGCGGCGGACACGGTGTGCTGCGTCATCCGGACACATCCTGACGATATTTTTCAAGAATTGGAATAATTCTAATTTCGGACGGCTCCCATGCGCGTGCGAAACAAGATCCGTCAAAGCTTTTCCTCAGGAGTTTGGGACCACCGCGCCAGCGTCATCACCGCCATCGCGGGCGAAGCGCTGTTTCCTGCAAATACCATTCACCGCCCCGGAAAAACCGTCCACCTCGCCTGAACAAAGCTTGACCCTTCTTCTGTCGCCCGTCGCGTCCCCGCTACCGTACCTTCCTATTTGATTCTGAACGTTTCATTCCGCACCACCATCAAAAACCTAAGAGTACTCTATGAATATTGTTACTGAGACAAGAACCCGCCATGCTGACATCCGCGTCAATCGCGCCACTTTGCCGTCGTTTGACGAAACAGCGGAAGATGTTCGCAACCTCCCTCCCTCGGAGAAAAGCGCTATCAAACTTTATCTTCAGGAAATTGGTAAAACACCTCTCCTGAAGCCTTCCGAGGAAGTTGAACTCGCCGCGCTCATCCAAAGTGGCGACCGTCGGGCGCGCGAAAAAATGATCAAAGCCAATCTCCGTCTGGTGGTGAAGATCGCACACGACTACGCCAATTTCGGACTTCCCCTCCTCGACCTGATCAGCGAAGGCAACATCGGGCTGATCAAGGCCGTTGAACGCTTCGACCCGAAGAAAGGCGGCAAGCTCTCGACCTATGCCGCATGGTGGATCAAACAATCGATCAAGCGTGCGCTCGCCAACCAGAGCAAAACGATCCGTCTTCCTGTTCACATGGTCGACAAGATAGCGCGCATCCGGCGAACTGCTAATGAACTTGAGGAAGAACTCGGCCGCGCGCCCACCGACGACGAACTGGCGCATGTTCTCGGAATGTCGGTCAATAAAATCGCCCATCTCAAGTCCGTCTCCGTCCGTCCCACCAGCCTAGATGCACCTGTCGGCGAAGACGACTCAACCCACTTCGGCGACCTCATCGGGGATGAGAACAGTGTTTCGCCCTTTGACTCGCTACAAGACAAGAACCTTCTCAACGAACTCGACCGCATGCTCGACCAACTGGATCCGCGTGAAGCTGAAATTATCCGGTTGCGCTTCGGTCTCAACGGTAATCCGCCGAAGACTCTGGAGGACGTCGGAGAAATGTTCGGCGTAACCCGCGAACGCGTTCGTCAACTGCAGAATATCGCCCTCACCCGCATGCGCCGCGCCTTTATGGACAAAGAGCGCCAGCGTTCCAAGCAGGAGATTCGCGAAGAACGGATTCAGCAGGAACGCATGGCCGTCATGCGCGAGTTTTACGAACAAAATGTGGCAGCCTCCAAGGCGGCAAACTAATTCACTTTCCCTGGCAGCAAGCACAGCAGCATAGCATAGCAAGCAGTAGCGGAGCCCGTCGGTAACAACCGGCGGGCTCTTCTTTTCTCCCTCAACAGAAAGGATCGCGTCCGATTGTGCCGCGCCAGCGTTTACGCCCCTCCTCTGCCGCACACTCCTTGAGAAAGCGGTCGATACGCGCTTTGGCCAGATCTCTTGCATCGTCGTCGAGTTGCACGGATTCGAGGTAGCTCGCGCGCGCCTCCCAAAAGGCGCGAAAGTACTTTTGCTGGCGGTCGAGCCGCTCCCCGTACCAGTCACTCTCCAGCAGGCTCTCACGGGTAAAGAGGGCGCGGACTTCGGGATCCTTGTAGCCCCTGCCCTCCCACTCGCCGTGCGCCATGATGTGCAGAAGTGCCTTGAGCGGCGGGCAAGCAAGGTCGATGCTGCCGTCCTCGAAGTAATGGCCCGCCACACGGCGGTGAGTCTCCATAATGTTCTTCATACCGTCGACGAAGTCCTCCATGCCCTGCTGCTCCGGCCTGAGCATGTTTTCGGCAAAGAGGATACTGGGATTGGCGAAGATCCGCCCCATGAAGTAGGCCACGAAAGCTTCGTTGATACGGTAGCCGAGCAAGCTCGCCGGAACGGTTTCTCCCTCGTATTCAAAATCCTCCATCGGGTCGAGGAAGCCATTCTCGATGAGCCAGTCGGGATTTCGCTCGTGCAGGCGCATGCGGCACCACACCTCCGGTACGAGCAGACTGATATCGTGGTCGACGCGGAATTTGGGACCGACATATCCGGCTGCCGTTATGAACGGCTTATAGCCCGTGAGGATCGCTGAAACAAGTGCGTTGTTTAGGTCAACGACGGGTTGGAGCATATTGAACGGGCCCTTCGTCAAACCGCCCTCTGATCCGGCGCCGGTCGTCGACGGACTCTTTCCTGTCATGCTGGATACGAACTCCATGAACGCTTCCGGCAACGGCAGGTAGTGGACCGGATTGAACACGGCAAGATTGCGGATCGCGCCCTCCGGCGGATTGTTGCGTCGGCCCGGCAGCACGGCGCTCACCGTAAACGAGGCGGGAACGTCCTTCTCCATACGGTGCAGGAGACGGTTCCCGATTTCCGCCACGTAGGGATCACGCGGAAACTCGAGAGTCGAGACGGTTTGCAGGTAGCGGGGATTTTTTGAAGGCTTCCCGTCGACAAGGCGGGGATTGGAGGAGGAAACAACGTATTCCGGAAACTGCTCCGGATGCTCCACAAAGCTGCGGATGCGTTTCTTCATGGGATCGGTGAAGTAATCGAAGCGCACGGCGTCCTCCACCATTTCCTGCGCCTCCTCATGGGTGAGCGGCTGAAAGTTGGATACAAAACTTCCGGCCCGCGCTATGTCCTCCTCCGTCTTCTTGTCATAGCCGCGGACGATGGCGTCGTCCGGACGCTGGAAGAGACGGTTTTCGCAGTTGAATACGACCTTCAGGGAGGGATGCTGCTCCGCGAGAGGCGCGGAGACGCCGCCGAGGACTTCGTGCGGCACCGTGATGGAAGCCGTAATATCGTCCTCCGCCTGGATCTTGGCGGCAGGAGCGAAGTCCTTGCGCAGGCTAAAGACACGCCACGAATCATCGGACTCGTAGCCCACGCGAAGGTAGCTGGCGACGACCTTGGAACTGCGGTACTTTAATTCGTGGCCGGGACTGCCGTTGATAACGTCGACAGAGAAGCGCGAGCGCCAGTTGTCGCCCCAGTCCTGCTTGTAGAAACGCTTAACGATGAGAACGAGTTCTTTAATATGGGGCGGTATCGATTCGATGAACTCGTTGTGCTCGTCGGTGAAGTCGGGGCTGGGCGTGAAGAGCTTCACCACCGACCCGAGCGTCCGCTCCGGACTGAGAATTTCGCGTCCTTTTTCGCGCCGCCGCGCCGGGTCGCGGAAGCGGTCTCGGTAATCGCGCTTGAGAATCGACTCCACGGCATCGAAATCTTGCTTAAAGTCCTTCACGTAAAAGGGTGCGTGGATGATAGCGTCGGCTATGGATTTCGAAATCTCCGACTTGCCGCCACCCGAGACCGTGCATGGCTTGTGGCACAGGGTCGGCTCCGGCGATGTGCCGATGAGACGCCAGCGGCGGCCCACGGCCGGCTTCTTCAGTTCCACCCGGTAGCCCATAGGCAGAATGTAGACGCGTTCGGCAAGAAGTTTCACCGACTTCTCTTCGCCGCCACGCATCCACGAGATGCGCTGATCACCGAGGGAGAAATGAGCGCCTTCGGGAATGTATATGATTTCGGGGTACACCGTGTCGACGCCGTGGCCCTCCGGCATCATCTTGATGTGGTGGCCTTCCCGCCGAAGCAGATCGTCCAAGGTGTAGCCTTCCTCGCTCATCACGTCCGTGAGGCGGAAGTCCTCGCCCAAGTCGTAGCTCGCAAAGGCGAGCGCGCCGCCGGCGTGCTCCTCTTCGGCAAGGCCCATGAGGTTGGCCGCAAAGCTGATTTGCGTCTTCACCTCTTTCTTGCAGTAGCCGAAATAGTTGTCAGCGATGAGTGTCACGACCACGCCGTCGGCGTCGCGCGCGGTCACCTTGAAGGCACCGCCGTCGTTGTATTTCTCGTCCTCCGACTCCCAGCACATACCGTCGCGCTTTTGACGCTCTGTCGCCTCCGAAACGTGTGGCAGCCCCAGTTCTTTTTTTGTCACCCGAATGAGGTGAGGCGCGAGAATGACACACCCCGTGTGCCCGCTCCAGTGATCGAAATCCATGCCGGCGTCATTCTCGGGCAGGAACGGGTCGCCCGCGTTGCCGAAGATCGACTCCACGAAGTCGAGGTTGCTCACGAGATTGCCCGGCGCGAAGAACCGCGTCTCCATGCGCTGTTCGTTCATGAAGCCGGGAATTTCCGGAGCGACTACGGGACGCAGGAGGAGCGACACCCACACACGCGCCTTCTTCTCCTGATTCGCCGTGAGCTGCAGCTCCATGAGGGAATCCGGCGGTTCGAGGGCGGCGCGCAGGAGGCGCGCGAAGGTGCGCTTGGGCACCGCTTTCTTGTCGCCCGGAATGGGCAGACCGCCCTCCGCGATGTGAAACACCCCCTCCGTCGTGCGCCGGTCCTTCACGGGATTGTGCAGCACGCCGTTCGCAAGACGATAACTATCAACAAGTTCCGAATGATATTTGTCGCCACTGGCAGGCAACGAAAGGACACGCGCAACGCCGTGCTGCGGCAGCGCGAAAGTGCGCCCCGGCAAGCGGCTCACCGGTTTGTCCTTGAGATCGCCCAGATACCGTGCAATGAACGCCTCAATGCGTTCGTCGGCGGGCGGGCGGATGTCCTCGAGATACCGTGCCCGCGCCCGGTACTGCGCCACAAGTGTGCGGCCCACCTCGGAGAACGGATAATTCCCCTCCTCGTCCCCCGCGACAGGCTGCCCCAGCGAAGCAAGACGCAGGTTGATCAAATCCAGTTGCGTGCCCTCATAGACCACCGACTGGCAGGTCTCCGGGTCGAATCCAATGGCACGGACGTATTCCTTTGGTTTAAGCGACATAATCGAACTCCTTCCGTCGTTTCGGTTGAATGCAGATCGTTCCAGACACCCCTCACGGAACAACTCCAGGAGCTGCGGTCAAGGAAAACGCCGGATACCACCGATTTCTCCGAAAACTGCCTCCGCCGCCAAAAAAATCCTTGATCGACCTCCCCCCTTCTGCCTTTCTAATCGGTTTTTCATGCACCCGTAGCTCAATTGGATAGAGCACCTGACTACGGATCAGGAGGTTTCAGGTTCGACTCCTGACGGGTGTGCCACTTGAAAAAAGCCGCAAAGACCTGATAAACAGCGGCTTCCGGAGCCCATCGCCGTCAACTCCGCGTCATTCCATGGAAACGGAATCTCTTCCACCAATTGAATCCGTATCCGGTGCGGAAATCGCACGCCATCGGACCGGCCTCCGCCAATATTGTCTCGTCGAGAGGTTCGCCGCACGCCATCGCCGTTTCCTCGATTTCCGCAGCCCATGCCGAAAATCGCGCGGCAAATAGCGCGTAAGTCGCCGGACCACCGCAATCTTCAGCTTCAGGGTTCATTAAGCGGGTCCGTTGTGATTGTCCTGGGAATACCGTTCGCCGTAATCCTCCATGGCCGCGCGGATGATACGCCGCGCCTGCCGGGGACCGTAGAGGTCCTTCACAATGTCCGGCTGCGGAGCGTCATAAGGTGTCTTGTAGGTGGAAAAGTAGTGCTGGATACGGGCCACGAGATCGGCGGGCAGTCCCTTCAGATTGGTTGCTTTGCCCCAGATGGCGTCGTTGTCCAGGACAGCGATGATCTTGTCGTCGGCCTTGCCGTCGTCGATCATGCAAAAGCCCCCGAGCACTTTGGCGGAGACGACGATTTCCGCCCGGTTGATGGGCAGTTCGGAAATAACGCAGATATCAAGCGGATCGCCGTCCCCCTCCTGCGCATCGTTCTCGAACGCTGCCACGCGGTCGCCGCAGTACGTCCGCGGCACAAAGCCGTAGGCACAAGGCGGCAGCGACGAGCCCGACTGCGGGCGGTCGATCCGCAGGTAGCCCGTCACCTTGTCGATTTCGTATTTCATCGAGTCGAAGGGGGTGATCTCGACGTAAGCGTTCACCACCCCGGGCGCACGGTCGCCCGCCTCCAGTCCGTGCCACGGATGCGGCCTCCAACGGAAAGACTTCATGAACGCGCATCATCCCGTCTATCCGGGAAGGGTCAACCCTTACAACAGAAAGCCTCCGCGGTTCTTACCACCTCGCCGAAGCGCCCTGCTCCGCTAGGTATCTCCACACAATGCGGACTGACAATCGAGTGGCAGTTGACAGAACCAGCCGTTTATCTAAAAAACGTGTCACACTCCACATCCTATCCCCTGCTGCAATGCATGCCGAACCGACACGGGCCCTTCATGCCCTTAGCGACATAAGCGCCGCACCGCCTGATCCCATCCTCGGACTCACCGAAGCGTTCAAGGCCGACCCCAATCCAAGCAAGATTAACCTCAGCGTGGGCGTCTTTCAGGACGAAACCGGCCGGAGCCCGGTCCTCGAATGCGTGAAGCAGGCGGAGAAGCGGCTCCTCGAAAGCGAGTCGAGTAAGAGCTACCTGCCGATTGCGGGAGACCCTGTCTACGGGCAGCAGGTTGTGCGTCTGGTTTTCGGCGAATCCGTGGCGGACTCCAAGCGCATTGCCTCCATCCATACCCCAGGCGGCACAGGCGCGCTCCGCGTGGCGGGCGATTTTATACGCAATCTCCTCGGCCCGCGCCGCGTCTGGCTAAGCGATCCCACTTGGCCGAACCATCCGGGTATTTTCCGCGCCGCCCATCTCGTAACCGAAGTTTACCCGTATTTCGAAGCCACTACCAACAGCGTGGCCTATGAATCCATGCGGGAAAAACTTGCCCACGTCCCGGAGGGTGACGTTGTTGTCCTGCACGGCTGCTGCCACAACCCATCGGGAGCGGATCTAGCGCAGGAGCAATGGAGCGATCTCGCGGATACCCTGCGCGCCCGCTCGCTCGTGCCTCTTGTCGACTTCGCTTACCAAGGCTTCGGTGACGACCTCGAAGCGGATGCCGCCGGCGTGCGCACACTCTTCAACGCCGGTCTCGACATGCTCGTGAGCAGCTCTTTTTCGAAGAACTTCGGACTCTATCGTGAGCGCGTCGGCACCCTCAGCGTCGTGACGGAATCCCCCGATGCAGCGGCCCGGGTGCTAAGCCAGCTCAAGGCTGTTGTCCGTACCAACTATTCCAATCCACCGGCACACGGCGGCAGTATCGTGGCGACTATCCTCAGCGACGCGGAGCTGACGGATCTATGGAAGAAGGAACTCGCGGTCATGCAGGCGCGCATCGCGAACACGCGCAAGTCGTTCGTCGAGGGCCTGCGCAAAGCCGGGGCAAAGCGCGATTTCAGCTTTCTTGAGCGGCAGAAGGGCATGTTTTCCTTTTCCGGCCTTAACCGTGAACAGGTAGAGCGCCTGCGCGCTGAGCATAGCATCTACATCGTAGGCAGCGGCCGCGTCAACGTAGCCGGAATCACCACGGCGAACCTCGAATACCTTTGCAACGCGATTGCTTCGGTTTTGTAGCGGATCGAAAATGGCTATGCCAAATCCGGACGCTCCAGGTTTCCTGTAGCGCGACCGCTCCCCGCCACCGCAAGCTCCGAATACTTCAGCACCTCCACCGGTCGCGCGCCGGGCGGCTTCGACAGCCGCGAAAGCGCCGCCGCTCCCTCACCCTCCCGCAGCCACGCCTCCGTCCCCAGCGCCTTCCCGCGCGTGAAAAAGCCCGCCCGCAGGCGCAGCAACTCGTGCGCCTCCAGCTCCCCGCCGGCCGCAACCGCCTCCGCCAGCGCCGCGGGGTCGATCCGCGCTCCACTCCCGTCGCGCTTCGACCCCGCACCCTTGCCCAGCATCAACAGGCGGTAGCGCGCCAGCGCCCCGTCCTCGCCGCCCTCGCCCGGAAAACAGCCCGCCAGCGCGCGACGCTGCTCCCTGTCCGCGCCGCACAACGCCGACGCATAACCGCTCCACCGGTAGTCCTCCGGCAGCGCCGCCAAGCCCGCGCGCACCGGATTCAAGTCGATATACGCCGCCACAAGACCCACCAGCCACGGCACGTCCTGCACCAATACGCTCGTGAAGCGCTCCGCCCACAGCGTCCCAACCGTGTCATACGTCTTGTTGAACCACATCGTGTAGCGCTGACGCAGCGTGCGCATGAACTCCGACACATTCCCCATGCGCGCGCGCAGACGCTCACGCAACCGCTCCGCAACTTCCGGCGGGTCGTGCGCCAGCGCGTGCGCCAGCCCCGCCGCGTCCAGCCCGCACCACATCGCCTTCGCACGACCGTAGAGCGCACGGAAGCGACGCACCAGCTCCGCGT
>SKLD01000075.1 GCA_007123395.1 Opitutales bacterium | reverse complement strand
GTGGCGTGGTGCGGAGCAAGCTCACGCACCTACTTTGGTCGTGCCCCTGTCCGCGGTTGGCGGGCTGTAGCTGCCAGACCTCTGGTCGGCAGTCGGTGGGAAGGGGGCGCGAGCGTAGGCTGAAGCTTCAGCGAGGCACGGCGGCGGTTGCGCGCGGTTGTCGTTGCCGTGCGCGGGCGGCGGCTGGGGGCGGTCTTGGCGGTGGCGTGGTGCGGAGCAAGCTCCCGCACCTACTTTTGGTCGTGCCCCGGTCCGCGGTCGGCAGGCCGTGGTCCTGTTGCGCGCGGTTGTCGTTGCCGTGCCCGGGCGGCGGCTGGGCACGGTCCCGGCGCGTGCGTGGTGCGGACACGAGGTCCCGCACCTACTACGGCGATGCCCGCCCGCGCCATGCTTCAACGATCTGGCGGATTGTCTCGCGCAGGGACACGGTGATGTCCCACGCCGGGTAGTGCGCGCGCATTTTCGTCAGGTCGCTGTAGTAGCAGATGTGGTCGCCGATGCGCGGCGCGTCGAGGTAGGTATGGACCTGCTTCTTGCCCGTAAACTCCTCCGCGATGGCGAAGGCCTCGAGGATGGAGCACGAATTGACTTTGCCGCCGCCAAGGTTGTAGACTTCCGCGACGCGCGGGGCCTCCGCGAAAGCGTGGATAAAGGCGGCGACGTCCTCGGAGTGGATGTTGTCGCGCACCTGTTTGCCCTTGTAGCCGAAGATCTTGTATTCGCGGCCTTCCAGATTGCATTTCACGAGGTAGCTGAGGAAGCCGTGCAGTTCGACCCCGCTGTGGCTTGGGCCGGTGAGACAGCCTCCGCGCAGGCAGCAGGTGGGCATGCCAAAGTAGCGTCCATACTCCTGCACCATGATGTCGGCGGCCGCCTTGGACGCGCCGAAGAGGGAGTGCTTGGACTGGTCGATGGGAAAATCCTCGGGGATTCCGCCCGCGTAGGCCGGATCGGCGTAGTCCCAGCGGGTGTCCTCCTCCGTGAGCGCGATGGTGTTGGGCCGGTCGCCGTAGACCTTGTTCGTCGACATGTGAATGAAGGGTGCTTCCGGGCAATGGCGGCGCGCCGCTTCGAGGAGATTGAGTGTGCCGACCGCATTGGTGTCGAAGTCGTCGAAGGGGATCGCCGCCGCGCGGTCGTGGGAGGGTTGCGCGGCGGTGTGGACGATGATATCGGGCCGGATTTCCTCGACCAAAGCGAGGATGCCTTCGCGGTCGCGGATATCGCGCTCGTGGTGCGTGAAGCGGTTCAGCTCCGTGGTCAGCCGTTGTTGGTTCCAGCGGGTGTCGCCCGCCTCGCCGAAGAAAACGGCTCGCTGGTTGTTGTCGACACCGTGGATGGCGTGGCCGCGCCGGTGAAAGTATTGGCAGACTTCCGAGCCGATGAGGCCGGAGGAGCCCGTGACGAGAATCTTTTTGGGCATCATTACTGGATCGCCGTTTGTGGTTTCGGCTCAAGCAGGCTGTGCGGCAGCCCTCTCATTGAGGATGAAACTGTTCCTCCAGACGCCCTCTTTGTGGTATTCTGTCGCGGAGAGGTGCGGGTTGCTAATCAGCCATTCGCGGAAGGCGCGTTGTTCGCCTTTGTCCGGGTGGCCGCGGAACTGGAACCAGTCGTCGAAGATGACGACGGTGCCGTCCATGATAAGCGGTGTGCAAAAGTCGAGGACCGTTTTCGCCGATTCATAGAGGTCGCAATCGACGTGAATGACGGAAGCCTTCCGGCCCTCGAACCGCGCGAGCGCGGCGTCGTCGAGCACCTCGTCGTACCACCCTTTGACGAGCCGGACGCGGTCGAGGTCGACGCCGCTCCGGCGGAGGTTGGACTCCACGGATTCGAGAGAACAGGCGTAGTCGCCCTGCTTGAAGGGACCGCCCGTGTCGACTCCTTTGACGGATGGCAGTCCCTCGAATGAGTCGAATCCCCAAAACCGCATGGCGGACCACCGTTCATTGATCCAGCCCTTCACGTCTTCGCTCATGAGGAATCCGTAGCGCTCGATGACCTGACGGTAAGCGCGGGAAAAGGCATCGTAGGCTGCCGCGAAAGAGCGCCCGTTGAAGACGCCGAACTCAAGGTAGTCGCCGTCCATGCTTCCGCCGATGCAAAAATCGGCGGCCCTTGAAATCAGTGCGTTTGGATCGGCGCCGGGGTGATCTTTTTTGGTTTTTCCCATTTTGCTGGATGTATAACGCCGTGTCGCCGGGGTGTGTCAACAGGGCCGGGATGCCCGGTTGACCACCGGCAGGTTCTCTTACTCATATCCCTTCACAAACTTCATTTTCGGATGGAGGCAGCGGAAGAGGCTGCGTTCGAGAAGGGACAGGCGGGTGTAGTAGCCGCGGGGCCAGTGGGTGGCCTTGAACTCCCGCTTCCACTTGTCTTTGCTCAGGCCGAGATGGGCAATGCCGGAGGGGCGCGCCATGAAGGTGTGGTTGAAGAAGGCGCCGTAGCCGTCGGCGTAGTGGATGTCGCCGAGGCGCGCGGCTTCCTCCCGCGTGGGCTCGGCAAGGAGGCGGTGGAGGAGGGCGAGGGCTTCTTCCGGGCGGACCTCCGGGCCGGGGAAGGGGGCGGCGGCGGTCGCTTCCGCCGCAAACTCCTCGATGCCGGCATGGATTTGCCGGAGCGCAGGGAGGTCCTTCTCGTTTTCATGGAAAGGAGCAAGTTCGGGAACGGGCTTGCCGTCGGTGTCCCGTTTCATGCGCAGAAAGGTGTGTTCCGGAGCGGCAAAGAAAAACTCGAGCAGGCCGACGCAGTGCCGGATGGTGCGGAAGGCGGACTCCGGCTGTCCGTAGTCGAGCAGGTAGTTGATGTGCGTGCACTTCGCGTCGCGGCGGTGGACGGCTTCGCGGTAGGTGCCCACGTAGTAGCCTTCGATGGCGGGGTCGCGTCCGGCGGAGCGGATCATCTTCGCGAGGGAGTGCTGGATGGAGGTCATCCAGCCGACGTCGACGAGGACGAGCGGATCGGCCTCGAGCGCCCCCTCCGTGTGCAGGTAGTCGATGTAGGCGGATCGCTCGGCCTCCGCCGCCTCCCGCAAGGCGGGAAGGATGCTGCGGTAGAGATTACGCAACCAAATGTATTCCGCGCCTTCGACAACGGGATGGTCCGGCCCGCGAAAGCCGACCGCGCGGATGGCGTCGGCATGGGCTTCGGGATCGAGCCCGATCCGTTGGAGAAACTGGCCGACGGTCAGGCGGATGCCTTCGGCGAGCCAGTTTTCCGTGCGTTCGTCGAGTTCGGTGAGGGCGGCGAAGTTGAGGGCGCGGCGCGAGGCATACAAGTAGCCCGCCGGGGGGCAGTCGTCCGCCTCCGCCGTCATCCGTTCGTAGACGCGTTTAAGAATGTAGCCGTCGCGGGAAAGAAAATACAAGCGGGGGAGCCCGCGAT
>SKLD01000153.1 GCA_007123395.1 Opitutales bacterium | reverse complement strand
GGCGGGTGTATCTGGTGGAAAACGTGCCCGCCCGCGTGTGCGTGGAAACCGGAGAGTCCTTCTTCGCCCCGGAAACCGTCGAGCACAATGCAGCCGGAAAGCTTGTAGCCGAAGACGAGGCGGATGGAATCAAGGGCGAGGGCGTGCCGGACGCTTTGGTCAGCGGCGGCGGCGCCACACCGCGAAACCAAGCGCCAGCAACCCGAAGAGCGCCGCATAGAGGCGCGGCTCGGGGATGGCGATTAGGGCGACGTTGTCAACGTTGGTGCGGTGGTCGGTGCTCCACACTTGGTTGCCGCCGCTGAAGGTCAGTCGCACCCTCGCGTCCGCCGCACCGCTGAGGACCGTGCCGAAATCAAGGGTGTGCGCCTCCCAGACGCCTTGGGTGATGTCGACGGAGCCACCGAGATCGACAAAAGTGTCCCCGCCGTCCGTCGAGTAACTCGCCTGATACTGGCTGACTCCGTTGGCGTGGATGCGGTTGATGGCAAAGGAAAGCTCCACCGGCAGGTTGACCGAGCTGGCGTCGAACGACACAGTCAATGTCGCGCCGTTGGAGCGCTCGCCGCGGGTGAAAGAGAAGGCGTTGCCCGCCACGGGCGGCTCGTTGACGATGTCGTTGACGGTCGTGCCTTCGGCGCGGATGCCGTAGGTATGCGGGCTCGCCGTCGTGGCCAGCACCGTGTCGAGCGAGGCGGCCGCAGCCTGCGATCCCGCATTGGCCGCGAACGAAAGCGGCGTGTTGACGAGCGGATCATGCACGGCCTCGTCGTTGAAATCCCAGTAGGCAATGAGCGCTTGGGCACTGAGCACAGGGGCGGCCAAAGCGAGGGCGGCGGATGCAAAGTATTTGTGAAGGGTTCGGTTCATGGTGTTCGGCACGTTCGGGGTTATTAAGAATCTCAGAATAATTTAGACGTGAGCCATAGTGGAAGCGGCGTCCCGCCGCTTCTCAAGCTCCGGGCAAAGCGGCGGGACGCCGCTTCCACATGATTTCGGTCGTTGGTCTTTGTTGTGTTAATTGCAGGATTATTAGTAAGGGAACATGTTCATCGAGACTGACGCAGTATAGCGATCCAACCCGGTTTTGTCTTCCGCTTTTGGGAAAGCGGGAAATCGCAAATGAGAAAAAGACCCCGGCGAAACCATCCGCCGGGGCCGGTTACATAAGCTATGATGAAAAGCCCGCCAAAACCCGCTCAGCGGCGGCGGCGCCACACGACGAAGCCCAGCGCCAGCAACCCGAAGAGCGCCGCGTAGACGCGGGGCTCGGGGATGGCAGTGAGGGCAATGTTGTCGAGGTTTGTGCGGTGTCCCGGGCTCCAATTGGTGGTGCCACCAAGGAAAGTCAGGCGAACGATCGCATCCGAGGCCCCGCTAAGAACAGTGCCGAAGTCAATTGTGTGCAGTTCCCATACCCCTTGATTAATGTCCACAGGACTATCGATATTCGTGAAGTTGTCGCCACCGTCCAATGAATAACTCGCTTGGTATTGGTCAACGGCCTCAGAGGCAAATCGATTGATGGCAAAGGACAATTCCACCGGTTGTGCATCTGTGATTGAACTGGCATCAAAAGCGATACTGGTTGTGGCATTTCTCGACCTCCATCCCCGTCCGAATGAGAAGGAATTGCCTGCCTCCGCCGGGTCGTTGACGATGTCGTTGATGGTCGTGCCTTCGTTGCGAACGCCGAACGTATCGGGGCTGCCGGTGTCAGCCAATACCATGGATAGTTCAGCCGTCGGCTGAGCACCTGCGTTGGGCGCAAAGGCGAAGGGCGTGTTTACGAGCGGATCCGTGACTGGCTCATCATTAAAATCCCAGAACGCTACCAAGATCTGCCCGGAAACGAGCGAGGCGCCGAGGCAGAGGCCGAGGGCGGCGGAGAGGGATTTTCGTAGGTTTAGCATCATAGCAGGTCTCTTTCTATTTTGGGTTGGATGTCATTGAGTGATGAAGCTTGGAGTTTACCACGCTGCCCCCGTGCGTGTCTTCCGGAGTTGCCCGATTAGGCTTCCGTTTTTGGGAAATCCGTGCTGTGGTTTTCTTCTGTGGAAACCCCTTCCTACGTCCTCTTTCATTACCTTGCCGACACCCCGCTGTGCGAGGCGGTGCGGACCGGATTTGACCGCCGCTGGCGGCAGTTGAGCGATCTGCCGGTTTTCCCGTGTTCACCCGACGTCAACCGCGCGGCGGCGGAGAACCCGGCGTGCCGCGGTGTCGCCGGGTTTCTTGCCTCGACGGCCTTTCACGAGGCGACGGCTTCCGCCCGTTGCCCGGTGGTCAATTACAGCAGCCGCGCGGCTGCATGCCCGCACGCCCTCAACGTCTTCACGGATGACGCGGAAATCGCGCGCCAAGCGACGGAAGCCTTTTTGGCCAAGGGATATTCGCGCTTCGCGTATGTCGGCGTTGCGGGGCACGGATACAGCGGCTTCCGCGGCGAGGCGTTCCGGACATGGCTCGGGAAGAAAGGCCACCGGGTGCTGATGTGCGAATGGGACGAGACCCTCGCGGAGAATCCGGTCGCCTTCCATGCGCGGCGTCGCGGCATGTTGCGGGACTGGATCGCCCGGCTGGGCACTCCCGCCGCCGTCTTCACCGCCAACGATCTCGCGGCCTTGGATGTTCTGCGCTTCCTGCGCGAGGATCTGCCGGAGACACTGCCGCTCCTCGCCGTGGCCGGCGTGGACGACAGCCCGCAAGCCGCCGCGCATGGCCTCAGCAGCGTGGCACCGGACTTCGTCGCTCTGGGCGAGACCGTGGCGGAGACGCTGCACGCCGCCGTGGAGGGGGACGCATGGACGCCGGGGACGGTGCGGCGGGTGCCCGGAGCGCGTTGGATCGAACGCGCCTCGACCGGCGGCTTAGCCACGACGGACGGGCTCGTCATGCAACTGCTGCGCGAGATCCACGACGAGATCGCGGCCGGCGGCGCGCCCAAGGTGGGGCAACTCGCTGACCGCCATGGCGTCACGCGTCGCACGCTTCTCAACCGCTTCCGCGCGGCGACGGGGAGAACCTTGCGCGATTACGTTCTCGGCGAACGCCTGAAACGCGCCGCCGCAAAGCTGGTCGGCTCCGGCGAAACCATCGCGGAAATCGCCTTCGCCTGCGGCTTCGGCAAGCAGGGAGATCTCTCCGAACACTTCAAGCGCACCTACGGTGTGAGCCCGAGCGAATTCCGTGACCGTCACCGGGCCGGAATGGGAACGGGCACGGGCACGCCGGAGAAATCGACAGCGTAGCCGACCGGCACGGCGTCACGCGCCGCACGCTTCTCAACCGGTTCCGCGCGGCGACGGGACGCACTTTGCGCGATTACGTTCTCGCCGAACGCCTGAAACGCGCCGCCGCAAAGCTGGTCGGCTCCGGCGAAACCATCGCGGAAATCG
>SKLD01000543.1 GCA_007123395.1 Opitutales bacterium | reverse complement strand
CTCCCCATGGGCGGGGCCATGCCCGAGAAACTCGGCGCTCCAGAGGGCAACCTCTATCACGACATCCGCCCGCAGGGCTTTGCCATGGCAGCGTGGCTCGGGGCATGGGCGGGGCTCGGGGTCAGGCGTCTGCCTTATGGTTTGGCGCTGCGGGCGACCAAGGCCTACGACTGTCTCGAAAACTACCCGTGGCGAAGCAGCGTTTTGCATTTCCACTTCGGCCCATCAGGCAAATCGCTCGCGCTGGAGATTGATGGGCGCCGAATCGACCATACCCTGCAAGTGCCGCAAGATTCCCTCCACCGCGGCGAGTGCACGGTAAGGCTGGTCGAGGCGGCCGAGCCCGGCGGTCCCCTCCTTCTCCGCTCCACGGTGGAGCTGTTGTCGGTAGGGCGTGATGCGTCTGGCCGGATCGTGTACCGATTCGGCGCCTACGGGTTAGCGGAAATGGTTTTTGCGGGCCTACCCGGGGTAGTGTCCCTGTTGGATGAGCGCGGCACGGCCGTTTCCTTTCACCGTTCCAATCAGACCGGTCGAGGCGGTATCCGCTTTTCTTTGCGGGGACGGGGCATGCTTTTGCTCGGGTAAGATGAAAGGGTGTCGGGACCGCGTAAACGCGGAACTCCAACCGTAGCGCGGAGGCTCGGGTTGGAGTCCCGCCTTCAGGCGGTCCCCTTCCGGGGCGTAGGCCTCCAGGCCAGAGGCATCTTGGAGACGGCTGGTCCTGTCCATCCGCGCGGCCGCCTATCCAATGCCGTGCCGGTGCCGGATGTGATCGCTCAGAAAAGCCTCCACGGCTCCGCGGTCCCGCGCGGTATAGCTGCAGTGGGTGCAGTAGAACTCGCCGCCGTCCTCCGGGTCGAAGTGGAGAAAGACGGGATCGATCTCGCGCGCGAAGCAGGCTGGGCAGATCAGGGGTTTTTGAGAGGGCGGGTTGTCAGGCACGTAACGACATCCTTTCCGGGTTCGGGTGCATGGGTCAGGTCAAGACGGAAGCAGGGTTTGAAGAGCCAGCCGTCGCCGAGAACGCCGCGCAGGGCAGGTGTGACGGCTTCCATGGAAACACTCACCCCCAAGCTGCCCACATCGGCCCCAACCGCGCGGGGCGAATCGACGGTTGCCTCTTTGCTGCTGTAGCCGAAGGGCAAACGGGTGTTCGGGTCGGCCCAGAGGGTGATCCCCCGCAGGTCGCCGGGGTATTCGTGGGTGCCGGGTCGGCCAAAAAAGGTCTCGGTAAGGCGAAGGGCGGTCGGGTCGCCGCTGTATTCGAGCACAGTGCGCCGGATGGAAATGCCGGTCTGGGCGGAGACTTCCCACGCGGACTGCAGAACGAGGCTGTGCGCGCCGAGGTTGAAGCGCAGCGGTTCCGTGCGGAAGATCCATGCGCCGTTCTCCGTTTTTTCCACCGTGGCCCGCGTGCGGCGGTCGGTTGTGCTGAACGTGTGGCTCCCGTCGGAAACGCTGGCGAATTGCGCGGTGTTCCAATGCCCCCCGCAATGTTCGGTGCTGATGAGGAAGGGGTAGTTGCCGTTCCAGAGAGCGGGGCATTCCGGGCCGAGATTGCCGTCGAGGCGTCCGGCGTAGGGCCGGAAGTCAACGAGAGCGCCCCCGCGGTTCATGTCGAAGGCGGCGCGGTGGTGGCTGTTCGCGACCCATACGACCTCGCGCTTCGCTTGCTTGATCTCATCCTTCCAGTGGCAGACGGTGGCGTCGCCCGGTTTGACGCGGGCGCGGAAGGCCGCTCCAAATTCGACCATCGTCGTGTTGCTGTTCGCCCCGCGCTCCTCCCGTTCTTTAAGGTCCTCCAGCATGCGACGGTAGAGGGCGCGGGCATCGTCGATGTTGCCGATGGCCCAATGGGCGGGCGACATCCATGGACTGCTCACAAAAATATTGAGGTAGCTCCAGCCGTTGAGGGCGGCCTGGCGTTCCCACGCGTCGATAAAGCGGAAGAGGTAGGGACACGCGGCACCCTCGTTGATGCGCGCGCGGAACAGGTTTCCGGGGTGGCTTGCGAAGAGATCATCGCGGCTGTTCAGCGCCATGATCATGTCGCGGTTGAGATGGGGCACGGCGACAATGTCGATGGCCTCCTCCGCATCGGCGGCGGGAATAAGAGCGTTGGCCTTCGCGGGAAAGTATGGGTTCCACGGACCGCCGTCAGAGAAGAGAAACCAGTTGCGGTTGTTGCCGTAGAACATTTTTACGCCTTCCTCGAAGCAGCTTGTGATGGCGACTTCGACTGAGGGGTAGGTCTCCTTGATGTGGGCGAGGGTCCATGCGTCGATGATGTATCCACCGATACTTTTCGGGAGGTGCCCAAAGCGGCGCTCAAAGGCGGTCATCATCTCGTCAAGGAAAGCGCGGCGAACTTCCCGCGGCAGCAACCAGAAGGCGGACTCGCGCGTGCCGAATCGCTCTAGAAAGCGCGGGCTTTGGAAGTTATGAAAATGGAGCCCGAGTTCGTCTGTGTCGCCCCGCAGTTGGTCCACATCGGCGATCGCTTCGTCCATGAAGAGGGCCGGATAGGTCAGAAGGGTCGTGGTGGGAAGGGCGAGGCGCCGGGCTTCCCGCCACTGAAAGGCCATGGCCGCGCGACTGTCGGCGCGTGCATCAACGCGGTGGATGACATTGGTGTAGAGCATGGGCAGGTGTCGTCGTTACGGCGTAAACCATCCGGCATCGGCCGGATCGAAGTTGAAGAAGTAGCGCGCCCCGGGTTCGCCGCCCGGCAGGTAGTAGAGCCAGTTCGCCGATGGTTCGTGATAGAGGAACGGATACACCTCTTCCGACGTCCAAAGCCAGCCCAACGGCTCTTGCCAGAGCCAGAGACTGTCCGTGGAGGTGGACGGCGTATGCAGAGCGCCGTGTTCGAAGTGATAGATGAAGCCGTTGCCGAAAACATGGAAGGTGCCGAACCACGGAAGGCGGAAGTTGTTGCTTCGCAGGTCTACCGCCTGGGTCCACGGTGCGGGTGGAGCGGGCCGCACGTATTCACTGAAGGGAACGAGTGCGGGATCCCCGCGCTGGTAGAGTATGGGCCGGTGCGCGGAGGGCACGGTGACGTCGCCGCGCGTGTCGGAGGCGTCCTGAACGGGAAACCATGTGAGGAGATTGGCGTGGATCCAACGGTCGTAAGCGCCCCCGATCCACCGGCTCTCTCCCTCGTTGATGGTGTCGCCGATGCCGCCGATGAGAAAGTTTTCGCAGTTGACGAAGCGGAAAAGATACGGATCGAAGTAGTCCGGATTTGGCGAAGTCAAGCCGCCGTTACCGAAGACGCGCACGTTGTCGCAGTCCTCGAAGTAGGTCAGTGCTCCCTTGATTTCGGCCTTTGTGCCATAGATGGAGATATTGCTCGCGCCGCGAAACTCGCCATGGTTGCGGCTGTCCTGCTGCTGCATGT
>SKLD01000439.1 GCA_007123395.1 Opitutales bacterium | reverse complement strand
TCGGGGCCAATATCACGCTATACGACATCGACGACCCCGCCGCTGAAGCCGCTTTGCGCACGGAGGCGGAAACGTCTCTGGACTGGGGCGCGGATGCCGCCTCCGCCTATGTCACCTCCGGCGGCACGCGCTTCCGTCTGCCGATGCTCGATGCGCTCTACAACGAGCCCTTCGCCGGGGGTTGGCCCCGGGGCTTCCGTGAGGTCGTGACCGAGCGTTCGCTCCTCAATTGCCACGGCACCTTTTACGAGATTCCGCGAAGCGGTTCGGGTGGGCTGCGCCGCATGAAGCCCATCGCGACCCATGGCAAACGCATCGCCGACTTTACTTCATGGCGCGGCCTCTTTGTCCTTTCCGGGGCGCTTGATTCCGCTCCCGCTTCGGAGCGTCTCGTCACCAACTCGGACGGAACAGCCGCCCTCTGGCTGGGCGAAGTGGACGATATCTGGCGCATGGGCGAGCCGCGCGGAAAAGGTGGACCGTGGAAGGATACTTCCGTCTCCGCCGGTGTGCCCTCCGATCCGTATCTAATGTATGGCTACAACGAAAAGTTACTTCGCCTCAGCCACGATGGCGAATCCGATGTCACCTTCACTGTGCAGGTCGATTTTCTCGGCAACGACGTGTGGTCGGACTATGGCAACTTCACTGTGAGCGGAGGCGAAACCACCCTCTATGCCTTTCCTTCGGGCTACCACGCCCATTGGCTGCGCGTTATCGCTGACAAGGCGACGACCGCGACGGCGCAATTGACCTACGGCCCGGCAGAAGCACGGGATGGCCTTCTCGACTGGGCCCGTGCCGCCGGACTCCCCACCGGTGCCGGGCGCTCCGCCGTGGCCCAAGCCCAACCGGCGGGCGATGGATTGGCCAATCTCTTGAAATACGCTCTCCATCTCGACCCGCTCCAACCGGCGTCCCTCGCCGAAAGCGTTTCGACTGAAGTCCTTTCCGATGGCACCGTGCGCCACACCTTCCTGCGGGATCCCGCGCTGACGGACGTCGCCTATATCCTTGAGGTCAGCGACGATCTCTCCTCTTGGACGCCCGTCTTCGATTCCCGCACGGACAACCTGTCGAATACGGACGGTCTCTTCCTTACCCTCGACACGCCCCCGGTCCACGCGGGGGAACCCGTGTTCAGCCGCCTCCGCATCCTCTCCGTTCCGCAGTGACGATGACATTATGGTCCCGCAAGTTCGAGTGGTAAGCGGCCAAGGGTTTTCCTCACAGCACGAAGGCTTGATGGCCGCTCCGTTGTCCAACGCGTCGGGGTTTGGAGGCCGCAAAGTAGCCGGACCGGCTTGCCGTCCGGACCGCACTCCCTTTACGGTTCCGGCTCCTGACCTCGACGTTGGCCGAGAAAGAATGCACGACGGTTGTTAGACTCGATCAACAAACTCGATGAAGGCAAAGGGACTGAGCGGGAGATTGTCGAGTGAAGCTCATCAAATACCACTATGAGGCCAACACTGAGTTAAAGGCTCTCGGCGTTCCTGAAAGGTTTCAAACGGTCGAGGATTTAAGGCTGGGAGACGCGTTTCTTCGGTGCTTGGAGGAGACATTTTCATGAATTTCTACGGCGCCGACGGGCGGTAAAAGACAGCGTCTTCGGCGCTGTAGCCTTGGCCGGAGAGAACGTATTTGGGCTCGCGCTCGACGTCCCAAAGGCCCCAGTTGTCGTCGCGCTCTTTCCATGGCTCGTCGAAGGCCGCGAAGTAGAAGAGAGCGGCGGGGCGGCTGAAGCCGTCGCCCGGTGCGTCGCGTCCTTCGCCGTAGGTCCATGCCGACATGTCTTCATAGTACCACGCTTGGTTCACAGGGTGGGCCTGGTGGTCCGCGAAATCCTTCACGAAGGCTTCGTCGAGGTAGGCCGAGGGCACGCTCTGCCAACCGGTCTCGCCGATGACGATGGGGATGGCGTGCCCGGCGTCGTTCAGCGCGCGGCGGACTGCCTCGAAGTTTTCGCGCGCGTAGTCGCGGGCGGCGTCCATCATGGCCCGCGCGCGCCGGGACTCCGGAACGGCTTCCCGGCGGAAGTCCCATAATTCAAATCCGGCGTCCCAATACGCGTAGGTGTGGACGGAAGCGTAGTCGATTTCCCCCCACACCGCCGCGATGGCGCTCCCGGCTTCGGCGGCAAACGGTTCCCAGTTGTCGTTGACGGTCACCGGTTGGCGGATTTGCGAACGCACATGGCGGATGTAGGTCACCATGTCCTCCGGCGGCACGGCGACAAAGGACCAACTGACAAGCACTTCGTTGCCCACGCTCACGGAGGCGACGACGTCGGGGTAGGCGTTGGCGAGGGCGATGGCCTCGTCCAGTTCAAACATGTTTTCGGTATGGTTTTCCGCATCCGCGCCGCTCACGTAGGCGCCCACCTGCACCTTGATGTCGATGCCGTGCTCGTCGATCAGCTCGACGACGGCCCGGCCGTGTTCGCCCGAGCTGAAGACACGGAGCAGACCGAATCCGGCGTCCTCGAGGATCCGCAGGTCCTCGAGGATTTCCGCCCGGCTGGGATGCACTCCGGTCTCCGGGCTCTGGCCGGTGCGGAAGCCGGAGTAGGAAACCGCCTTCCGGTTGAAGACGTCGGGGTCTAGGGGCCGGATCGTGATCGGTTCAGCGTGCTCGGCGGCGGCTTGCCGGGATTCCGGGCTGCTCGTGGCGCAGCCGGCGGCGAAGAGCAGGAGCGCGGCGGCGGCGCAAAGTGTCTTGAGAAGGGTTTTCATCGGTGCGGAGTGGTTGCTGAAGGATGCTGTTACGTTGCCAAGACGAACAGAGCAGAGCCGTGCGGTCAATAAAAAAATGCATAAATATGCACAATCGCGGCGGGACTGTCCGCGCTGCCATCGTAGCTATTTGTCATCGCGGGGGCCGGTCCATAGCGAAGGGAAGACGCAGACCGTCGAACCTCTGGTCATCCGCCCAACCTGCAGCGAAACTCGACAGGGCATAAGGATCGCTGGAATCGACAACGGCATCTTGCCGCTTGACGCGGGTGCGGTCGGCGGGAAACGTCGCGGTATGGCTGGAGTTGGCAAACTACTCAAACAAGCCGCCAAGATGCAGAAAAAGCTCGAGGCGGTGCAGGCGGAACTGGCGGAGAAGACCATTGATGTCTCGAGCGGGGGCGGGGCAGTGACCGTCACGATCACGCTCCAGCAGGAGGTCCGGGCCGTTAGATTCGACCCGGAGTTCCTCAAGGAGGACGCCGAGGTCGTGGAGGAAGCCGTCACGGAAGCGATGCGCGAGGCGGTCACGAAGTCCAAACAACTCAATGAGGAGGCCGTCGCCGAGGTGACGCAGAGCATGCAGATGCCGGGCCTCCCCGGACTGTTTTGACGCCGCATTTCGAGAAGCTGCACCAATGCCTCAAGCGGCTGCCGGGGCTGGGCTACCGTTCGGCCGAGCGGTTGGCGCTGCACCTCCTCGTGGAGAAGCCGGAGCGCCTGCCCGCGTTGGTCGACGCTCTGCGCGGGGCCGGCGAGCACGTGCGCCGCTGCCGCGAGTGCGGCAACCTATGCGAGGACGGGTTGTGCGCGGTGTGCGCCGACCCCCGGCGCGACACGTCGCACCTGTGTATCGTCGAGTCTGTGCCCGACTTGCTCGCGATCGAGCGCAGCTCCGCCTTCCGCGGCGTTTACCACATCCTCCACGGCAAGCTCTCGCCGATCAACAACGTCGGCCCGGAGCAGCTCAACATGGACGCCTTGGAGTCCCGCTGCGCGGCGGAGGATCTCCGCGAGGTCACCCTCGCGATGTCCAACGACATCGAGGGCGAGGCGACCTGCCACTACATCCAGGATACCTTTCTGAAGGGGCGCGATGTGCGCGTCACGCGCATCGGCTTCGGCTTGCCCAGCGGGGGCGGGATTGTCTTCGCCGACGCCACCACCCTCCGCAGCGCCCTCGAAGGCCGCCGGGAATATTGAGGCGTCGCATTGCGGGACTCGCGGGCCCGGAGTCTGCGAACCCGCGATTCGTTGACCAAGGTATGCCCCGACTCGAGCGGAGCACGGACATTCCTGTCCGTGTGCGGTGGACAGGTCACGGGTTGGAAAACCCGTGCTCCGTTTGGCGAAGCGCGCACGTGCCGGTCACGGGTTGGAAAACCCGTGCTCCGTTTGGCGAAGCACGCACAGCCAGCGGCAACGTCCGCCCGCTACACCTCCGCTCCCTTGCGAAGCCCGTCAAGCACCTCAAAAAACCGCGGAAAGGTCTTGCCGCAACAGGCGGGATCGGCGATGCGAAGCCATGGCTCGCCGTCGCCGCGGATGTCGGCGCAGCCCAGAATGCCGAAGCTCATGGCGACGCGGTGGTCCTCATAGGTTTGGACCGTGACGCCGCCGTTGTAGGCGAGGGCGCGGAGGGCATCGCGGTCCGGCGTGATCCGAAGCCAATCCGTTCCTTCTTCGACGCCTTGACCAAGCCGCCGCAATTCCGTCGCCATGGCGTGAATACGATCGGTTTCCTGTTGCCGGGTGTGGCCGATGCCCCTTATCTTCACGGGAGCGGGCAGCAGCGGGGCGATGGCGGCGAGGGTGAGGAAGGTGTCGGAGAAGGTCTCGAAATCCACTTCGGCGGGCGGATCCGCCCCTTCGCCGCGACTGAAGCGGAGGCCCGAAGACGTATCCTCGCGGCGGATACCGAAGGCGGCAGCGACTTCAATGAAGCGGGCGTCGCCTTGCATGAGTTCTCCGCCGATCCCTTCGACCTCCACGCTTCCTCCGGCGGCAATGGGCAGGGCGATGAAGTAGCTCGCGGCGGTTACGTCGGGTTCCACGTCGTAGCCCCCCGGCGGAAACCGGTAAAGGCCGGGCTCAATGCGCAGGTGCCCTTCGGCAGCGCTTCCTTCCACAGGCACACCCGCGCGGCGTATCATCTGCGCCGTTAGCTCGACGAATGCCGGGCGGGTGCCGGGACAGAGAATCTCGACCGGCTTCGGCGCACGGGCCGCCGAGAGCAGCAGGCCCGATACCATCTGGCTGCTTGCCGAAGCATCGACGCGGATGGTTTCGCCACGCCACCCTGCGGTATGCATGGCAAAGGGAAAGCACCAGTCCTCGCCCGTAAAGGTAAACCGTGCCCCGAGATCGCCCAGTGCCTCCAGAAGTCCTCGCATGGGGCGTTCGCGCATGGCCGGATCGCCGTCCAGGTGGTAGCGGCCGTCGGGGTGGTGAATGAGCAGGGCGGTGAGGAAACGCGCCACCGTGCCGGCATTGCCCACGTGCAGGTCCGCATGGTCGCGCGGAAGGGTGCCGCCCTTCCCGTCGATCTCGATCCAAGTCTCGTCCGGCGCGAGGCGCACGGCAAACCCCAGCGCGCGCAGCGCGTCGAGCATGAGGCGCGAATCGCGGCTAAGGAGCGGATGGAGGAGGCGGGTAGTGCCCTCAGCAAGCGCGGCCATGGCGAGCGCACGGTTGGTCACGCTCTTGGAGCCGGGCAGGGCGACAGTGCCGCGCGCGGAGTCGCGGAATGGATGGATCGGGAGCGGATCAACCATGGAGAAGCCCGGTGGTGCCGGTCGTGGTGAAAGCGGTGCTTCCGCAGGGGAAGCGGATGCCGGTCCTTTATCCCTTATAGACCGAAAGCAGGGTTTCGGCGATGTCGCTGGGCGTCGGCGCGACGGCGATGCCGGCGTCTTTGAGCGCCTTGATCTTGGCGTCCGCCCCGCCGCTGCCGCCGCTCACGATGGCGCCCGCATGGCCCATGCGGCGACCCGGAGGCGCGGTCGTTCCCGCGATGAAGGCGGCGACCGGCTTGTTTACGTGCTCCTTGATGTAGGCGGCCGCTTCTTCTTCCGCCGAGCCCCCGATTTCGCCGATCATAATGATCGCCTCGGTCGCCGGGTCTTCGTTGAAGAGGCGGATGGCGTCGGTATGGCTCGTGCCGTTGATGGGATCGCCGCCTATGCCGATGCAGGTGCTCTGCCCGTGCCCAAGCTGCGTGAGCTGGTACATCGCCTCGTAGGTCAGCGTGCCCGAGCGGCTCACGACGCCGACTTTCCCGGGCATGGCGATGTAGCCAGGCATGATGCCGATATTGCATTCGCCGGGTGTCATGATGCCGGGGCAGTTCGGCCCGATGAGGCGTGTGTTCGACTTGACGAGGGCGTCCTTCACGAGCGCCATGTCCCGCACCGGAATGCCTTCCGTGATGCAGACGATCAACTCGATCCCGGAGTCGATCGCTTCGAGGATGGAGTCGGCCGCGAAGGGCGGCGGCACGAAGATGACACTGGCATTGGCGCCTTCCTTTTCAACGGCTTCACGCACCGTGTTGAAGATCGGCACTTTGTCTTCGAAGCGCTGGCCGCCTTTGCCCGGCGTGACAGCGGCGACGTAGTTGGTGCCGTATTCGATATTGCGGTTGGCGTGCAGGCTGCCGAACGTGCCGGTGATGCCCTGCCCGACGACGCGGGTGTCTTTTCCTACAAGAACTGCCATGGGAAGAAATGTATTTGTATTGTTATTGGACGGTTTGGTTCGATAGTCGTCATTATCCCTCGCGGGCTTGTTCCACGCGCTTGACGACTTTCTCGGCGGCGTCTTTCAGGCTGTCCGCCGCAGTGATGGCGAGACCGCTTTCGGAGAGCAGCTTCTTGCCCTCTTCGACTTCGTTGCCTTCGAGGCGGACAACGAGCGGAACATCGATGGATACGGTCTTCGCCGCCGCGATGATACCCTTGGCAATACGCTGGCAGCTCATGATGCCGCCGAAGATATTCACCAGGATGCCCTCGACTTGCTTGTCGCTGAGGATGATGCGGAAGGCTTCCGTGACGGCTTCCTCGCTCGCGCCGCCGCCGACGTCGAGGAAATTGGCGGGGTTGCCGCCGAAGTGTTTGATGATGTCCATCGTCGCCATGGCGAGCCCCGCGCCATTGACGAGACAGGCGATGTTGCCGTCGAGAGCGATGTAGCTGAGTCCGTGCTTCGACGCTTCGACTTCCTTCGGGTCCTCCTCGTCGAGGTCGCGCAGGGCGCGGATGTCGGGGTGCCGGAAGAGGGCGTTTTCATCGAAGCCCACCTTGGCGTCGAGGGCGATGATGCGGCCGTCCGCCGTTTTCACGAGCGGGTTGATCTCGGCGAGACTGGCATCTTTTTCCCAATATAGGCGGTAGAGGCCGGTGAGAAGGACGTCGAGTTGCTTGAGATCTTCCTTTTCCGTGAATCCAAGTCCGTAGGCGATCTTGCGCTTGTGGAAGGGCTGGAGGCCCGACGCCGGATCGATGGTCACCCGCGTGATTTTCTCGGGCGTCTCTTCCGCCACTTTCTCGATCTCCACGCCGCCTTCGGTCGAGGCGATGATGATCGGTCGCGAGGTCGCGCGGTCGAGCAGAATCGCGAGGTAATACTCCTTCGCGATGTCGCAGGGCTCGTTGAAGTAGACGGTCTTGACCTTGCGGCCCGCTTCGCCGGTCTGGTGCGTCACGAGGACGTTGCCCAGCATGTTTTTTGCTGCGTCGAGGGCTTCGCCTTGGTCCTTGCAGACCTTGACGCCGCCTTTGTAGCCGCTCTTGAACGTGCCCTTGCCCCGCCCGCCCGCGTGGATCTGCGACTTGACGACGACAGGGCCGTCGGGCAGCTCGGCGAGGGCCGCCTTGAACTCGTCGGGACTGCGCGCGGGCAGTCCTTTGGTTACGGGAATACCGAAATCGGCGAAGAGCGCCTTGGCTTGATATTCGTGGATATTCATGGGAATTGGATGATCAGTTTTTCCGCCGCTGGGACGGAATGACGGTGTATAAAGCGGTTCCGTCCGCCGCATTGCAAGCAAGGACGGGTCGAATTCACCCGGAAACTCCAGCGACTGCCAGCGCGGTGGTCTGGGCGGCGATGAGTTCGGCGATGCCTTTCTCCGCGAGGGCGACAAGGGCGGCGGAGTCTTCGCGCGAAAACGTCGCCTCTTCGCCGGAGGCCTGAAACTCCACGAACCGGCCGCTGCCCGTCATGACGATATTGGCATCGACTTCCGCGTCACGGTCTTCCACGTAGCAGAGGTCGAGCAGGGCGCGGCCGCCGGATATTCCCGCGCTCACCGCCGCCACGGGCTCCCGCAGCGGGTTTTCCGGGATACGCTTTTCGCCAAGCGCTTTCTCCACCGCGAGGCGGGCCGCCACGTAAGCACCGGTGATCGCCGCCGTGCGCGTGCCGCCGTCGGCCTGCAGCACATCGCAGTCGATCCAGAGCGTGTGGCCGGGTAATTTCTTCAAATCGGCCACAGCGCGGAGGCTGCGGCCGATCAGGCGCTGGATCTCCACCGTCCGCCCGTCCTGCTTTCCGCGCGAGATGTCCCGTGCCTTGCGTTGCAGGGTGGAGTAGGGGAGCATCCCGTATTCAGCCGTCATCCAGCCGCCTTCCACATTCTGCTCGCGCATCCAGCGCGGCACTTGCGGCTCCAGCGTGGCCGCGCAGATAACGCGTGTCAGCCCGAAGGCGATGAGGACGGAGCCCCCCGCGTGCGGCGCGATCCCGGGCTCGATGGTCACCGGGCGCAGCGCGTCTTCCGCGCGCCCGTCAAGTCGTTGCGGTTTGTCCATTGACCGCAGGGTAGGGAGGGCCGCGCCGCAATTGCACGCGAAAACGGAGGACTTTGCGGATTTTCGCCGGGCTGGCCGACCGCGGCGCGCTCAGGTGTCTTTCCGCAGATCGCGGAAGCTGCGCAAACTGCCCCAATCGCCTCCGCGCAGCCGCCTCGCTCCGGTCACTCGCTTTGGAAAAGACGTTTCGTGCCGGTGGAACCACCTTTCGACAAATAAGCCCGTTCCGAGAACCGCGCCCGCCGTCATGTAGCGCACGCGGTGCCGCAGAGACTCAAAGGGCGTGAGCGTACCATACCGCTCCCGCGCCTCACGCATGAGTTCCTCCGGGATGGTCGCATCGGCGGGCTTTCCCGCACCTTGGGCGTAACCTTTGACATACAACAGCAAGCGGTAGCGGGCAAAGGCGCGCTTTGGATCGGAATCCCCGTCGATTCGGCAAACGCCTTCGGTTGCCGCGCGCACGCCCGCCGCCGCCTCGGCATAGCCGCACCAGCGATAATCCGCCGGGTCTTTCACAATGCCCGCGCGCACCGCATTCAGATCGATATATGCCGCCACTAAGGCCAGCGGCAGGCCCTTGCCCTCTACCAAAACGCTCTTGAAGCGGCCCGACCACAGCGTTCCGTGCCGGTCGTGCGTGCGGTTATACCAAATGGAATACCGCTGCTGCAGCAGCTTCGCGAACATCGACAAATCGCTCATACGGCGGATCAACAGCGAGCGCATGCGGTCGCGGGCCGCGCCCCCCTCCGCCAGCGCTTCCGCGATGGTCTCCAGACGCAGCGCATGCCGGCTCCGCTCCTTCCCGCCATAGAGCGCGGCGCTCCGGCGCAGTAACTCCTTGTCCGTCAACTCCGGCTTCTCCGCCGGCACCTCCACAAGGAGATGCACATGGTTGTCCAAAATGCAGAACGTCAGCACACGCACTCCGCAAAACAGCGCCACAGCCCGCATCTGCGACCGGAACATCTCCTTCTCGAGGTCGCCAAACAACATCGCCTGGCCGGCCGTCCGCGCAATTACATGATACGTCGCCACCTGCCCCAGTAACAAGGCGCGGCGCACACGCCGCACAGGAAGAATGTCATCGGTTTTCATCGCCACCAATCACACCCGGCGCCACTCCAAAGTCAAATAAAATAATTAACCGGGTAATTAAAAATAGTTAGATAACCAGGTTGATAATTTGTTGACTCGGGAGGCAGGGAGTTTTGGGTTGCGGCGGGGAGGCGGAGGGGGCAGGGATTTGCGTTTTTTTGAATTGGAGGGAGAATAGGCAGCGATGGCTAAGGATTGGTTGGAGGGCGTCGATGACGCATATGATGTGATTGTGATCGGCAGCGGTCTCGGCGGGTTGACGAGCGCAAATGTTCTTGCGAAGGCAGGGCACCGCGTGCTCGTGCTTGAGCACCATTATCAGTTCGGTGGATTGGCGACTTGGTTTAAGCGCCCCGGCGGGCATATTTTCGACATCTCGCTGCACGGATTCCCGGTCGGGATGATCAAGTCGTGCCGGAAGTATTGGACGCGTGAAATCGCGGACAGCATCCACCAACTGGAGGACGTGCGGTTCATCAATCCGCAGATGAACATCCGCACGACCTTTGACCGGGAGGATTTCACGCGGATTCTTGTCGAAACCTTCAGGATTCGGCGCGACCGTGTGGAGGCCTTCTACACGCGCCTGCGCGAGATGAACTTCTACGACGACCACTCGCAGACAACGGGTGAGCTGTTCGAAGAGTATTTTCCGGGGCGCAACGATGTACACCGCCTTCTTATGGAGCCGATTTCCTATGCCAACGGTTCGTCCATGGAGGACCCGGCGATCACCTATGGAATCGTCTTCTCCAACTTCATGAGCAAGGGCGTGTATATTTTCAAGGGGGGCACGGACACCTTGATCAAGAAGATGGCGGACGAACTGCGCCGTAATGGTGCGGAAGTCCGCAAGTGTGCGTTGGTCGAGGAAATTCTCACGGAGCGAGGACCGGATGGTCGCCCTGAGGTGAGCGGGGTGGTGGCGCGCAGCCAGAACACAGGCGAATCCCAGCCCCCGCGGACAATCCGGTGCCGTGCCGTGGTTTCGAACGCGAATATTAAGAACACTGTCCTGCGGTTGGCCGGACCCGAGCACTTTTCGCCAGCATACGTAGACGAAGTGAAGCAGGTGCGTGTAAACACGAGTTCCTGCCAAGTCTACATGGGTTTGCGGCGGGGCGAGTCCATCCCCTTCAGCGGTGACCTTGTCTTTACTTCAGAAGCGGAGCGGTTCTCGATGGAAGAGCTGACGGGCATGCGCACGAGCAGCCGTACCTTTTCTTTCTATTATCCGGACACCCGTCCGCACCTGAAGGATCCGCGTTACGCCATCGTAGCCTCGATCAACGCGCGCTGGGACGACTGGGCGGACCTCAACGATTCCGCCTACGAGCGCGAGAAACAGGCGCTCATCGACGGTTCCTTGGCGGCGCTGGAGAAGCTGATCCCCGGCGTCTCGGCGAAGATCGATCACTTGGAGGCGGCCACGCCCCGCACTGTCAACCGCTACACGCTCCATACGGGCGGCACATCCTTTGGAACAAAGTTCGAGGGTCTGAAGGCTTCGCAGGATCTTCCCGACCAATTGCCGGGCCTCTTCCACGCGGGATCGGTGGGCATCATCATGTCGGGCTGGTTGGGAACGATCAACTATGGTGTCATTACCTCCAACCGAGTCGACAAATTCCTCGCCGAGGCCGCGCGTCCCCTCACTGTAAATTCCTGACGAACCCATGGACGAACGTATTCTGCAGGCCATCCCGCACCGCCCGCCGTTTCTCTTTATCGACGAGATCCTCGAGGTGACGGAGACATCGGCGCGGTGCCGTCGCTACATCGATCCGGAGGAGGCGCACTTCGCGGGGCACTATCCGGGCAATCCGATCATGCCTGGCGTGCTGCTGTGCGAAGCGGTGTTTCAAGCGGCGGCGGTCTACATGGTGCGCCGCCAGGAACGGGCGGGGGATGCCAAGGCGGCGGAGAAAACACCGGTGTTAGCCCGCATCAGCGACGCGCGCTTCAAGCGCATGGTCGTCCCCGGCGACACCATCGAGATTGAAGCGAGCTACAAGGAAGCGGTCGGGCCCTTCCACTTCATGAAGGGGCGCATTCTTAAAGACGGCAAGCCGGCCGTGACCGTCGAATTCGCGCTCGCCCTTGTGGACAAGCCTGACGGGGACTGACATCCCGTTACCGCGCCGACTTACGTTGGCTACTGCCCCGCCGTTTTATTCGGGCGGGACTTCGGCTTTTTGAATACATGCACGCCAAGGAGCGCGTAGGGCGTGAACTCAACGATGCCCCCGCGCAGGCTGCCTCCGGGCACAGGTTCATCATTCAGGTTGACGAAGCGCGCCGTGAACCCGGGTGCGAGGCACAGACGCGCCTGCCCCCGCTTGCCGAGTGTCTCGTGCAGGCGCAGGACCCATGACCCGTCGGCGAGCGGTTTGGTCCATGCCGGGACGAGCGAGTCGCCGCCTTCGATTTCGCCGAAGCCTGCGTCGAGAGCTACACCCCGATAGGCGACCGGTCTTGTGTAGAGCGTGTCGGCGAGCATGGCGGGTTGGTCGGAGCGCCCCGCGCCCGCGTTGAACCGACCGATGGCGAGCCGGATGTCATGCCTGCCGATGTCGCTGTAGTCGTGGCCATAGCCGTTGTCGCGCAGCGCGCGGTTTTCGCCCGCACGCGTAATGAAGGCGCTGCGCAGGAGGCTTACGTGAAGCATGCCCGACTGGCAGCCGAAGCCGTACTTCGCCTCGGAAACGACGAAGAGGCCCTCCGAACCGCTGTCATCCAT
>SKLD01000227.1 GCA_007123395.1 Opitutales bacterium | reverse complement strand
TGGAGGATGTGGTTAAGCAGGGCGGTGTCGAGACTGTAGGCGGTGTCTGCCGGGAGATCGGAGGTGAACTGGATTCTTTCCGTTCCGTGGATAGTGCGCAGTTCTTCGACGAGGTTTTCGCAGAATGCGGCAAGATCGACGGGTTCGGGGGCGAACGGCACTTTGCCAGCCTCGCCGCGGCTGACGAAGAGCACGTCGTCGAGCATGTCGTTCATGCGTTTGAGGGCGTTTTCGATATTGACGAAGTGGCGTTCCCGCTTGTCCGGGGCGACGGTCGCGCCGTAGTCGCGGAGGAAGCTGGCAGAGGCGCGGATACCGGTCATGGGCGTGCGGAACTCATGGCTGACCATCCGGATAAACCGTGTCTTTATCTCGTTGAGTTCCTTTTCTTTTTCGAGCGCGCGCCGCATTTCCTCGGCGGCCCGCACGCGCGGTGTGACGTCGCGGATAACGGCGATGATTTGCGCGGGTGCGGTCTCGCTCTCAAGCGGCAGAGGGGACTCCGTCGCTTCCACCCAAAGCGGTTGTCCTTCGCCGCCTTGCATTTCAAAGGTCGTCGTCAGGCTCCCGCCGCTTTCGATGACTTTCGCCCAGCGGGCGGCGAGTTCGGAAGGGTCGGCGTTTTGAATGAGCGCGGCAAAAGATTTGCCCGGTAGTTCGCCGGGAGCGAGGCCGAGAAGCCGCATGGACGAAGGGGAGGCGTAGTCGATAGTGCCGTCCGGGTGGAAGCGGAGTATGACGTCGTCGATGCTGTCGGCGAGCAGACGGTAGCGCCGTTCGGAGGCCTCGAGGCGCGTGCGGTCGAGGACGCGGTCGGTGACATCGATCTGGATGCCGATGAAGTGTGTCAACTCACCCCCGGCCGAGCGCACGGGCGAGATGTGCAGCTCGTTCCAGAAGAGCGATCCGTCTTTGCGGTAATTGCGCAGCCGGACGTTGCAGGGTTCGCCTTCGCGGAGGGCTTTGCGCAGGATTTCCAGTTGCTCTTGGTCGCGGTCGTGCGCCTGAAGAAACCGGCAACTGCGGCCCACTGCTTCTTTGGCGGAAAATCCTGTGATCCTTTCGAATCCCCGGTTCACGTAAATGAGCGGAAGGTCGGGGTGGCGAGCGTCGGCGATGGTCACTCCCGAGGCAACACTGGCAATCGCCTCGTTACGCAAATTGATGTCCTCCAGCGCGCGCGCGCGCTCAGAGAGGTCGCGTAGGACTATCACGCGCACGCGGCGGTCGTCTTTCCAAGCAGCGCGGGCGGTCAATTCGCAAGGCAGAGGGTCGCTGTCCTTCCGCTCCAGTGAGACGTCGATGAAGCCGAGGGTGCTGTCGTCGCTCTCTCCATGCAGGGCCGACTCGACCCAAACGCGTTCCTGCGCCGCCACTAATTCGGTGAACGGTAGGCCGCGCAGCCCTGCCGCCGTCCGCCCCGTCCACTCTTCGGCGCGTTCGTTGGCCTCAAGTAGCGTGCCATTCTCCGCGTCCATTACAAAGATGGCGTCGTTTGCCATCCGGAAGAGCAGGTCAAAACTCAATTCCGCGTCCACTGAGCGCGAAGAATGAGGGGCCGACCCGTATTGTCAACGGGACCGCGCGCATTTGGCCGATGGTTTTCGGTTGAATCCGGTGAGGGTCTTCCCAAAGGGTGCGGTCATGCGTCATTGGACCGCTTTCATTACATTTCTCGTTTTGCCGTTCGTGCCGGCGGGCGCGGACATTTTCGCCGATTTCACCGTTTCGAAGGACGGTGAGCCGCTCGGCGACTTCCGCGTGCGCCTCTTTCACGAGGAGGTGCCCCGCGTCTGTGCCAATTTCATCGGTCTCGCCACCGGGGAGCGTCCGTGGCTCGATCCGCGCACCCACCGGTTGCGCGAGGGCGTGCCCTTCTACGACGGGCTGATGTTTCACCGCCTGATACACAGCTTCGTCATCCAAGGCGGCGACCCATTAGGAACGGGGGCTGGCGGTCCCGGCTACGCCTTCCAAGATCAATTTCACCCCGACCTGCGGCATGACGGCCGCTACATGCTCTCCATGGCGCACGCCGGCCCGAATACAAACGGAGCGCAGTTTTTCATTACCCTCGCGGATGCTTCGTTTCTCGACGACTACCACTCGGTCTTTGGCGAGGTTATCGAAGGTCGCCATATCATCGACGGATTCGCCGACCCGGATCTGCATCCAGTCGACCAAAACGACCGGCCCGTCGATCCCCTCGCTATTGATTCGGTCGTCATTTCCGGCTCTGCCCGCGAGTCGTTCATGGCAGAGCATGGCGCGTCGGGTCTGCCGCAATGGCGGCCGGTCCAGAAAGAGATCAGTTACTCCATGGTGGAAACGGACGACGGGGAGCGCCCGGCGCTGCGCCTCCACTGGGACCGCCGTGCCCGTTGGGATTACCCGGTGACTGCAACGCAGGATTTGGCAGAGTGGTTCAGGCTTGGATTCGGATGGAGCGTGGACGGCGAAGACGGGTTTTCGACGGAGGTGACAGGCGTTTTCGTCGACGATCCCGAACAGGAGATGAGTGCCTTTCCCGCGTTCTTCCAAGTGCTCGGCCTCGACTATTCCTTTCTCCCGGAAGTTCCTTCCAGTATGCTCGCCGCTGGCACGAGCATTCGCCTGCACCTCGATGAAGGGGATATCGTCCTGCAGTTTGCCGGGGAAAGCGGCACATGGACGTTCGAACCTTCCGGCGGAGGCTCTCCGGTGTCCGGCGAAATGGAGGATTTCTACGAAGATGTTGAGAATGTTCTTCCCGAAGCGGGATTCTTTGTCGGCCAGGACTCCACGTTGGCGAACTTATCGGTTACCCGGATGGTGACTGTCTTCTTCGACGAGCCTGTTGGCCCGCAGGGCTGGACCGCCATTCAGCCGACGCTCTCCTTCCACGAAGCGCAAGGCGGCTGGTTCAACGGTCCCGTCAACGCCGAGAATCCCGCGAATGTGCCCTTCCGCGGGCAGTTCGAAGCCACCCTTCCCTGAGCGCAGGAGGGATCGCCGAACCGCCGGAAGGGCCGCCCGTATTTTTGATTGCCGTTAGCAGCGCTGCCGAAAACATTGGCGTCTCAATTCTTCCAATGCAGGACGCCTACCTATTGGCAACAAAATTTCTTGCAACAAAATTTCTTGAAGAAATATCTTGTGTTCGGGTTCCGGATACCTCAAGGTTTTTCCAAGATGGGAGAAATCAGAATAAAACGAGAGGACGGGCCGGGGGTGTATCATGTGACCTCGCGGGTGATCCAGAAGCGGCGGTTGCTGTTGGAGGGTCAGCGGGAGGTGTGGGTGGCGGCGCTGCACCGTGCGGCGGAGTTTAGCGGGGTGGAGGTGATCATGTATTGTGTGCTGGAGACGCACTTCCACATCCTTGTGCGCATCGATCCGGCGGCGCGGATGTGCGACGACGCCACCTTGGTGCAACG
>SKLD01000054.1 GCA_007123395.1 Opitutales bacterium | reverse complement strand
GGGGCCTCCGGTATCACCGCGTGTGTGGCAGCATGTCTTTTGTCAGACAGCGCGGAACGACCGGAGCATCCGACGGCTGTGCCGCCCGATCAGATCCGGTAAACGCAGTGCATATGCCTCTTCGGCACAGCCTCCGCCCGGACGGGGGCGGGCAAGGGAGAGAGTGCCGCCACTGTCGGCGGCGGTACCTCAAGGGAGATCGCGGCGGTGCACCTGGGCGTGGCGGCGGGAGCGGTCGAGGTACCCTGAGCGCGGACCGCCGCTTCCGGTGCCTTGACGCAGCCCTCGAGAGCGCACTCGCCTCCGGAGGGGCAGGGCGCTTCTTCCGCGGGCGCCGGCTCGCCGCAACACCCGGCGGGTGTCCCGTGCGGCGGAGTGGAGTCGGCGCGGGCGGCTTCGCAGCAGCAGCGCGGGAAAACAATTCCCGCGAAGAGGACCAGAGCCGCCATCCATAATTTCATAAGACGGGAAGATGGAGGCCATCAGCCTCCGTGTCAATTTTCCGCGGTATTGCCGAAAAAGGGAGTGCGGGGTTGGCGTCGGTGTTAGGCAGCAGATGATCTTTTGGTTCCTTACGCATCGGTGTCGCGCGGCCCGCGCTTTTGAGTTGTGCTCCGTGCTTGGTTTCCCACGGTGGTTTTTCCGAGATCAAAGAGCTCGGACTGAAAAGAAAATGAAAGACACGGCACGCGACGTTACAATGGTTTCACCTGTGCGCCCCGTGCCGTAACGATTCCCATCCCCGAACGACAACAGAAATGAGTGAACTCTCCCCGGAATTACGCGCACGCGCGGCACGCCTTGCTTCCTTGCCGGTCGTCATCGGCTTCGACGGGTTTGTCGACGAGATGATCACGGTCGTCCTCGAGCGCAAAGACCTTGAAACCTTCACGCCGGTCCCTGACATCAAGACCTTCGGCGGTCTCATCTCCGCTGCCGCCGGACACAGCAGCCTGCGCGAGATCACGGTGAACAACGTAGATCCCGGCGGCTGCGCGGTCAATATGGGCGACGGCCTCCTCGGCTTCGGCATTCCCGTGGACCTTTTCGCCACCCTTGGCGATCCTTTGCACCCCGCTTTCGCGGAGATGACGGGGCGGTGCCGCAGCGTACACTCATGGGGGGACGAGCCGGGCCGCACGCTCGCCTTTGAGTTTGCCGACGGTAAACTCATGTTCAGCGCGGTCCGCCAGCTCGCCGACTTCGACGCCGCCCACGTGCGGGAATGCCTCAAGGATGGTGCCTACGCCGCGGCTTGTGCCGGGGCAGGATTGATCGCTATGACCAACTGGTCCCTCTATCCGCGCATGACGGAGGTCTGGCGGGTGCTCGCCGACGAAGTGTTTGCCGCGCTTCCGGCGGGCAAGCGGATCTTTGTCGACCTCGTCGATCCCTCGTCGCGCTCCGCCGGAGACATCCGTGGCATGCTGGACATGCTGCCGCGCCTCGCAAAGGGTGGAGCGAAGCTTACCCTCGGGGTCAACGGCAACGAGGCCAACCTGCTCTGTGAACTACTGGGACTGGACAAAGCGGAGAACGCCGAGGCCTCCGTTGCGGAACAGGCGAAGCGGCTGCGCACGGCTCTCGATGTCGACGAAGTCGTGGTCCACTGGATACGCTACGCGGCCGTGAGCGGTCCGGACGGCGATGCTTCGGCGGAGGGTCCGTTCTGTGCCAAGCCGCGCAAGAGCACAGGTGCGGGCGACCGTTTCAACTCCGGCTACGCCCTCGGTCTGTTGCTCGGCTTTTCCCCGCGCGAACGGCTCCGCCTCGCGGCGGCCTCCTCCGGCTTCTTCGTGCGCGAAGCGCGCAGCGCATCCGTCGATGAACTGGCGGACTTTCTCGAACGCTGGGAACGCGGCGAGGTGCGGGAGTAGGCTGCGGGGTGGTGCGGGTATAGCCCGGCGTCTCTTGGCTGCCCATGGAACCTGCCGCCCCGCGCTACGAAAGCAAATCCCGCAGTTGCGCGAGTTCGGTGAGGACGCGGTCGGGGCGGACGGTGGAGGAGCTTGGGTCATCTTTGCGCAGACGCAGGGAGCGTTTGTCGCCTGCGAAAAGAGCGGTATGGAACCCGGTGTCGTGCGCGGGGCGAATGTCGTTGCGCTGGTCGTTGCCGGTATAGAGGCATTCTTGCGGAGCTATACCGCGCGCTTGCAGGCGCGCGGCCAGCTTCTCGTAGAGGCGCGCGGAGGGTTTTCCTTCGCGCTCCGCGAAGGAATAGACGCAGAGGTCCGGATCGAAGCCGAGATCGGCGAGGGGCGCGCCGAGAAAGGCTTCCATCATGAGAGGCGTGTAGAACTGTGCGTTGGAGACGATACCGAGAACGAGCCCGCGTCCACGGAGGTCGGCGAGGATCCCTCTGAGGCCGGGCATCGGCCAAACGGGGTTGGCGCGGCATTCGTATTCAAGGGCGAGGGTATCGCGCTGTTCGGGTGAGAACAACATTTCGGAGAGGGCTCCTGCATCGCGCAAATAGATGAGAACAGAATCCCAGACCTCGCGGATTTCGACTTCGGGAAATTCCACGCCTTCGCGCCGCCGTGCCTCTTGGGCCGAGAGAATGGCGTCGTGAAGGCCGGGGGCCAGTGGAGTGGAGTCACCCTTCAAATGAAGTCCGGCAGCGGAGAAGGCCTCGCGCAGCGCCGTTTCATGATTCTGCTCTTGAGCAAGGCTAATGTCGCCGGAGGCGGAGATGACGAGAGTGCCGTAAATGTCAAAGAGAGCCGCGCGGATACCGGGAAGCGGGCGGATATCGGGCGGAAGACCTGTCGGGACCGGTTCGAGCGGTCGGGCGCGGGCGAGGATGCGTTGTGTGTGTGGCCGGTTGTCCATTGTAATGTATCGGAGAATCAATGCACGTCGCCCTTCTCGCCTTCCTCGCGCACTCGCAGTTCTCCGCGGACGGCAGCGTAGCTCCATCCGTCTTCCATTTCGAGGGGGAGCCCACAGTGCGGGCAGCGCTCGTATAGTCGGAATGCTGACTTGAAAACAGAAGCTTGGTCGCAGCGCGGGCAGCGGTGGCGGAGACTGCGCCGCAGAATAACCTTGCGCGGGAGATGTTCGGGTGCAGGCATCAGGAGCGGAGTAGGTTGAAGCGCGCCGGATCGAGAAATGCCCCGAGAACCGCGCGCGCGTCATGCGCGCCCGGACCGGCGGCGTCGGCCGCGAGGACTGCGCGATAGGCGGAGAGGAGTGTTTCACCGTAGCGCGAGGGGCCGAATTCCGCCGCCACCGTGTCGCGGTTGCGGCGGATGACGTCCGGGGGGCGAGCTTTCGGCAGGCGCTCCACGAGGGCGCCCTCCGGGCCGTCGGCAATCACGCGTTCGATGACCTTGCGCTGGATGCTTTCGTTGAGGCGACCGAAGTCGAATCCGCCGTCGCATCTCCCGGCTTCGAAGGCACGCTCGGCGGCGCCCTT